>CAZZVG010000275.1:0-7260 GCA_964657295.1 Iningainema sp.
GAAGTGAAGTCGCCCAGTTTGTTTCACTACTATAGAGTCTATTTGACAGCACCCATAGTCGAAGCGATCGTACTAAGCGGTTAGGAAGTTGTCCTGCTGCTAGCCATTGCAAGATTTGAGGACTGGGGTGATAAGGAAAGCTGTTGACCAAGGGAAGTTATGAGTTTAGGTATGTCATGTTTTAGCATAGTCTGCTTGCCATTTGTCAGACGAGATCAGACTGTTTATTTCCACGTCTGAGAATCAGCTTTCGTCCCCGTAAGGGGAGTAGGTCGGAAGTGACTGCAAAAAGAATTAGTTGCTGCTGCCAGTTCAGTAAATATGTTTCCGTCCCCGTAAGGGGAATAGGTCGGAAGTGACGCTGGAATCGATTGGATGTTATCTCAGTCAGAGCAGTTTTCATCCCCATAAGGGGAATAGATCGGAAGTGACGCTTGGCACTTTCTACCACGCATTAGATGGCATGTAGGTATTTCCATCCCCGTAAGGGGAATAGGTCGGAAGTGACACATGCAGATTTCATCAGAGCGCGCTTCACAAACAATGGGCAAGTTTCCGTCCCCGTAAGGGGAATAGATCGGAAGTGACCCTATGAGTAGGAAACTTAGACTGTATTAGGTTTTCAAGGTCCGGTTGCACCACACTACGGATTTGACAACGTATAAAAAATTATTAGTGCCAACAGTCAGCAGAGTAAATAGACAAAACCTGGTGTTAGAAATAATCTAATCAAAAAAAGCTAACATGTCAAGGCGAAAAAATTATATTATCTTCTGCTGACAACGTTATAAATAATATCTAACAGTAGTCACAACTCGGCTTTTGTGGGCACGTAAGGCTGCTTTGAGGAAAAAACCAGTTTGATTGTGCAACAGCCCCTGCCACCAGTTACGTGTCACAACAGCGGGAATAATGACGGTAGAAAAAAGGCCACTGTGAAGCTTTTCATAATTGCTAACAAAGTCTACGATGGGATTGACTATTGAGCGATAGGGTGAATCCAGAATTTCTAAAGTTACATCAGATTCTAACTTCTGCCATTGTTGTAGCAGTTTTGTCCTGTCTGTAGAACCCAGATCAACATGGATAGCAACAACCTCATCCGCAATACTACGGGCATAATCGAGAGCTAATACCGTAACTTGATTGAGTTGACCGACGACAACGACTGCTGGTTGCTTAATAATGCCTGTTTTCGGTCTCGGAAGATAACTTCTTGGTGCAAGATTCTCAAGACTGAGGCGTTCTGCGACATATTTATAGTGACGGTTAATAGCTAGAAATAACATCACCAGCAAAATAGTTGACACTAACACTGACCAAGCTCCTGCTAGGAATTTTGTCTGTAAGATGACAATTAATACAACCGCCGTAGTTATCGTTCCCAACCCATTCATCAAAGCACTACCGAGCCAACCGGGTGTCCGTTCCTTGAACCAGTGGCGTACCATTCCCGCTTGAGAAAGGGTAAAGGAAGTGAATACACCGAGTGCGTAAAGGGAAATCAGCACATCTACACTACCTTTAACAATAATTAGCAAGACAGCAGCAATCGTACTCAAGAGAATAATGCCATTGGAGAAGACTAAGCGATCGCCCAAAAGTGTTAATTGCCGGGGTAAAAATCCATCGCGTGCTAAGAGAGAGGCCAGCCGGGGAAAGTCTGCATAACTTGTATTGGCGGCTAAAAGTAAGATCAATAGTGTAGAAATTTGCAGAAATTTGTATAGTATTCCATTGCCTAAAATACTGTGACCCAATTGAGAAATGACAGTTTCGCTATCGCTTGCTACAATATGATAAACATTAGCTAAATGCGTGATCCCCAGAAACAACGTTCCCAGAATTAAACCCATGTATAACATTGTGATCTGAGCATTTTTCCACTCTGGTGGCTTAAATGCCGGCACGCCATTTGAGATTGCTTCTACTCCAGTCAAGGCTGAACATCCCTGAGAAAATGCTTTCAAAATTAAAAATACAGCCAGTGGTTCTGCTGCTTGAATTGTGGGGGGATGTGCAGAGATATGTCCAAAAGCTTGCTGGTACAACCCTGAACCGATCATAATTAAACCAATGAGAATAAAGGCGTAAGTTGGAATCATAAAGATTCTTCCTGATTCCCGTACACCTCGAAGATTGGCCAGCATGATTAAAGCAATAAAGATCAAGCAAAGTTCTACTTTTAAATATCGCAATGATTGCAACTCTGGAATTGAGAGTAGATTATCTACCCCAACCGCGATATTCACGCTCACTGTCAAAACATAATCGATCATCAGCGACGCAGCTGCTACTAGCCCTGGATAGATCCCCAAGTTCGCATGGGCAACGATATAAGCTCCGCCACCACTGGGATAAGCACGGATGGTTTGTCGATAAGACAGGGTAATTATCAATAGCAGAAGGATGATCGCGATCGCAATCCATATCGACACTCCGAGTGCTGCACTTCCCGCAAGTACCATAACTTTGAGAATTTCTTCAGTGGCGAAGGCAACCGACGATATGGCATCTGAGGAAAGAACTGCCAATGCCGCAAAGTTGTTCAATCGTTCTTCAGCATTTGCACTCGTTGGTAACGATTTCCCAACTAAAAGTCGCTTAATCCCTGAAAAGAAGAACATATTTAAGTAGGTTGGTTATCAAGAAAAAATATGAATGTAAATAATCTATTTATTAATTAAATTATTCCCTTTTTCGAGATATTTTCAACAAATTTTACCTAAGTTTAGGTAAAATCTATACTTGTAAGTATATTTTATATTTGAACGGGGCTTAGGTTATGTAATTTTTCTTAGCTTAGGTATACTTAGAATTGTTAAGTTTTTTAAAAAGTAAGCAGAGAATATTCACAAATTGCAATCAGAAAGACTCCTTGAAACTTCCACCTTCCGGGGAGGCTCCTCACCTGTCACCGGGTTTCTCTAGTAAGCGTCAAGGGAACTATTATTTTCTGTAGCATAAGCTAGAGGGCTTCATACCTATTTTATTTCTCTTTATTAAGTGCCTTTTAATGAATGCCTTCTTCGGTGACGACAGGAGTCGAAATGAAAAAATTTAACCGAATCAGAATTAGGGAAAAGCTCAGCTCCAATTACTGGTTTGTGCCGACACTGATGACAGGTATGGCGATCGCATTGGCGCTCATCACACTCATGCTTGACAAAGCAGGTAAGTCTGGGATATTTGAGAGATTCGGTTACACTGGCGGAGCAGATGGTGCATTAACGCTGCTTTCAACCATTGCTAATTCGATGATTACCGTTGCCGTGACAGCCTTCTCCGTCACTCTGGTTGCCCTCTCCCTAGCTTCTCAACAATTTGGTCCGCGAGTGCTGCGTAATTTTATGCAGGACAAGAGCTATCAGTTAGTACTAAGTACGTTCACCGCTACGTTTATTTACTGCTTGCTCGTAATGCGAACTGTCCATACCGATAAAGATCAACCGTTTGTGCCACATATTTCCCTCACGGTAGCGATCCTTTTGACATTTGCTAGTATCGGTATGTTGATCTACTTTATCCATCACGCCACCACCTCGATTCATGCATGGCATATCATCGGCAAGATCAGCGACGAGCTAAATGATTCTATTGATTACCTATTCTCTGAAAGAATTGGGTATAGTAGGCAGCAACTGCCAGCCAAAATGCTACCAAATCACAGCGAAGCTTGTTCCATCTTTGCTACAGAGAGCGGTTATATTCAGGCTATTGATCGCAAGCGATTGATGAATATTGCCAAGTCAAAAGACATCGTGATACATTTAAAATATCGCCCTGGCAAGTTTGTTGTGGAGGGAAGCGAACTAGTGGTGATTTGTTTTGGAAAATATGTAGAAACGCGCCATAGCGCATCTCTACACAAGCAGATAAACAATGCGTTTATTTTGGGCGGAGAACGCACTGCTAACCAAGATGTAGAATTCTCTATCAAACAGCTTGTCGAAATCGCCATTCGTGCAATCTCACCTGCCATCAATGATCCCTTCACAGCTATCCGCTGCATTGATCAACTGTGTGCCGCACTTTGTCGCTTAGCTGAAAAAGATTTCCCATCGGCTGATCGCTATGATAACAACAATAATCTCCGTGTAATTACCAATCAAGTTACGTTTGCCGGACTACTTGACGATGCCTTTCACCAAATTCGCCAATATGGGCGATCAGATGTAGCAGTGACTATCCGGTTGCTAGAAGGAACTGCTGTGATCGCGCAACACATTCGTCACAAGCAGGATGCTTTAGCGCTGCTGCGTCACGTTCGCATGATCAGACGTGGTAGTCAAGAGGGTTTCCCGGAGGAATTGGATCGAAAAGATGTTGAGGTGCGATATCAAGAGGTGATTGAAACATTAACAAACATAATTGGTGAAGGCGGCTAATTATACCTTTAAGAACATTATGGTTTGAACAAACCACTCCTGAGCCTAGAAAAGAAAGACAGAAAATTTCACAACAGATTTAGGACTGCTATAGTTAGGTAAGAAACTTTAACCAAGCATTAAATTAGAAAGTGCCATTGTTTTTTGGCGGTTCTGAAACATTGGACAACTGGGAGTTAATCTGAAGAATGTCTAACAATTTATACGATCAAGATTTACAACTCTGGATTGAGCAAACGATTGGGCAATTGAAAAACCATGAATTTGAGTCGCTGGATATTGAGCATCTCATTGAGGAGTTGGTTGACTTGGGTAAGTCCGAAAAGAATACGCTTAGAAGCAATCTCAAAATCTTATTGGCACATTTACTCAAATTGCTGGTTCAACATGATGTGCCCGATACGATGAAAGCGAGTTGGTACAGCTCGGTGGTAGAACATCGTCTACGCGTTCAAGACAATTTGCTCGATACACCTTCGCTCTCCAGTTTCTTGAGTGAAGCCTTAGAAAAAGCTTATCCTGATGCCCGGAAGGTGGCACTTAAGGAGGGGAAGTTGGCTAAATTTGGAGTTCGTGTGCCGCAGGAAAGTGAGTATCCTGTGATTTGTCCTTTTTCGCTTGAGCAGATTCTAGATGAGGATTTCTACGGGCTGTAGAAGGTGGTAAACTTGTTAATACTGAAAAATCATATGTTTAATAAATATATATTTTTGTCAATAAAACGTAAAACAACGGTTATTAGCCTACGTAGGCAGGTTTTGTTCGTATAACCTCATCCTTGTCTGGTGTAGCTGCAAGATGTGAGCCTAAAAATTAAGTATGTGTTGTATATTTCTATGCAGAAATTTTAGAGATGAGGCAACTCATTTAAAACTTAAGTTCAAAAGATAGATGTTGACGTGGTATATTTTAGATTTGTTGAATCTTTAAGTGAAATAACACTGTATATTGATTGAATGCCATGAGAACAGATGGAGTCACCTTAAAAATAGCACAAGTAGCAGCTCCATGGTTTTCAGTACCACCAAGAGATTATGGAGGAACAGAAGCAGTCATCAGTCATCTTACTGAAGAGCAAGTAAGGCAAGGGCATAATGTTACTTTGTTTGCATCGGGAGACTCCTTGACAAGAGGAGAACTTAGATATTACTCGGAACAATCTCTTTCCATACAAAGGATACCCTGGAGTAACCACACTGAAGCCGAATATCATTTTATCAGTAGCTTTAGAGAAATAACAAAGTATCCAGAAAAGTATGATATTGTACATATCCATCTTTCATCTGCATCAGATCTGATAATATTTAAATTAGCCTCCCAGCTTCAAATTCCTTATCTATGTACTCTTCACAGCAGATTTCCTTTTGATAGAAGAGAAAATCACATAAGTAAAGGAGATCAATACTATTTCAGTTGGGCTGAAAAAACTCCGATGATTGCCATTAGTAAAAGTGCCCAAGAAGATGCATTAATAACATCAAAGTTGCCTCTGAATTTCATAGGAGTGATTCCTCATGGTCTCCCTGACAATTACTTTCTTAAAGAAAAATTAAAAGTATCGGAGAGAAAAAACTTGGTCTGGATAGGGAGAATTAGCAGAGATAAAGGTACAAAATATGCAATAGAGGCAGCAATCAAGGTAAAAAAGAAAATTATTCTTGCCGGAATAGTAGATTCGGCTCATTCAGAAAATGCAGAATATTTCTATCAAGAAGTTATGCCATTAATAGAGGCAAATCCTGATTATGTTGAGTATATAGGAGCTATCAGTAATAATGAAAAGTTGCAATTATTAAAAAGTTCATACTGCTTTTTGAACCCCATTCAATGGGAAGAGCCTTTTGGTCTTGTCATGATTGAAGCAATGGCTTGGGGATGTCCTGTAATCTCCTTTAAGAGAGGAGCAGCTCAAGAGTTAATCAAACCTGGCAAAAATGGAGAATTTGCAGGTTCTGTAGAAGAAATGGCAAATAAGATTGAAGCTGTAGGGAACAATATTGATCGTGAACAAATGGTTATAGATACCAGGAATAGTTACTCTGTTACAAAAATGGCAGAACTTTATGAAATAAAATATAGAGAAGTTATCAATACAAAGAGTTAGATCTCTTGCAAAAATATTTTTTGGGCATGGGGCGCTTTGAAGAAGCTCTTGCTAGCTGAGGATCTACTGGCAGTCTCTACCTGATATTATACCATTTGGCAGTCTTGTTTGGCATAAAGTCACAGAGTGACTTGCTTGGATATCGTCAGGTGTTAAAGCTTTAACAAGATTTGCACGGATGAGATTAGCATTCCTTAAATCGGCTGTCTCCAGTTTGGAAGCTTCGAGATTTGCCCCTTGCAAATTGGCATCAACGAGCGAAGTTTCCCTCAGGTTTGCTCCACTCAGATTGGCTCCTTGCAAATTCGCATTGTGCAGATCCGCCCATTCTAAGTTTGCTCCTCGGAGATTGGCGTTCCTCAGATTAGCTCCCTGAAGGTTGATTGAGCGCAAATCAACTTTTTCCAAGTTTGCTCCCGAGAAGTTCACTCTCGATAAGTCACACCCGAAACATCCCCTTGTTTCTTGAAGCTGCTGAATCGTGTGTTGTCGAACAAACTCATTGCTTTTGGTAGTTACGTAGGGAGTCAGGACAAGTGTCATAGTGATCAGGGGACGTAGTAAGGGAATCATAAATAACATTCAATGAAAGTTTTTTAAATTTTTAATTTCGCGTCCCGTACAAGTCATTCCCGTTGGACAAAACCTTTGCTGAATGCTAGGGTATGGGTACCAGAGGAGTTGGCTAGCTGTGGTTCTCACTATTGACGCGATCGCTATTAGCCATAGAAAGTTAGTGAAAATTAATTAACCGTTTGTCAAAATCCT
>CAZZVG010000276.1:0-7252 GCA_964657295.1 Iningainema sp.
TCACTGGATATTCAAATTTGACGTCGGCTTTTTCCAATAGGGCAACTGCCTTGGTGTAAGTGATGCGCTCGAATTGATTGTTGATAATATTTTCAGCTGTGGCCAGTACAGTATTATCAATACGCTGATTGAAAAATTCCAGATCTTCGGAGCAAGTTTCCATCACATATTGGAAAATGTGCTTGAGAAATGCTTCGGCTAAATCCATATTTCCTTCGAGATTGCAGAACGCCATTTCTGGTTCTACCATCCAAAATTCTGCTAAGTGGCGAGAGGTATTAGAGTTTTCCGCACGAAAGGTAGGACCAAAAGTGTAGACATTACCGAACGCCATCGCCATGACTTCTGCTTCTAACTGACCGCTCACTGTCAAATATGTCGGTCTACCAAAAAAGTCTTGACTATAATCTACAGCTTGGGTTTCCGTGTGCGGAATATTTTTAAGATTTAAATTGGTCACACTGAACAGTTCACCTGCACCTTCGCAGTCACTTGCGGTGATAATGGGAGTATGTATCCACAAAAAGCCTCTTTCTTGGAAGAATTGATGGATTGCGTTGGCACAGGCGTTTCTCACCCGAAAAACTGCACCAAAGGAATTAGTACGCGATCGCAAATGTCCAATCGTTCGTAAAAACTCAAAGGAATGGCGTTTCTTTTGTAGAGGGTAAGTTTCCGGATCGGCTTCTCCGCACACTTTCAGCTTTTCTACTTTCAACTCAACTCGCTGTCCTTTACCAACAGATGCCACCAGCACCCCAGCCACTTCCACAGAAGCACCTGTATTGAGTTTTTTCAAGATCGTCTCGTATTCTGGCAAATCCTGATCGAGGATAACCTGCAAATTAGCCAAGGATGAGCCGTCGTTAACTTCAATAAAAGTAAAACCTTTTAACTCCCGTTTCGTACGAACCCAGCCTTGAACTATCAGCGACTCATCAGGTTGACCATTCCGCAATATTTCTACAATCCGTCGATTTACCATACTATCCAGCACTAGACTTTAATATCCAGCCTATGATAACGCCCAATCCACCAAAACGGACGGCTTGCCAGAAAGGTTCCTTGAGGCTTCTCCAAGAAAATAACTGACTTTCTAAGTTCAGTTCTAGCACTTCTAACTGCTGTTTTATTTGCCTTAGCTCTGCCTTGATTTCTGGAGTCTGGTGTCTCTGTTGATTCAGTTGTTTGCTTTGCTGTTGTAATTCTGCTTGAGCCGACTTGTCACCTTGTACTTGGGTGTAGCGTTCTTTTAGTGCTTCAAGCGATCGCTCTACTTCCACTAGTTCAAGATCAAAATCTTTTTCCAGATTTTCCTCTGGTTCTTTTGATGAATTGCTCGGATTTTGCGGCGGCTTCATTTTTAAGTAGTACAGTTAGAGTAAAGGCTTTAGCTCTGTCAACGTTATTTTGCGCTTCTAAGATATGTCTCAATCAACTCAAGTGCCTAAAATCAGTCAAATGAGTGAATTTAGTACTCTGGAATTAGCCCAAGCTCTGATCGAGAGGTTGAGCATCTCTCCCAATGATTGGCATCGCCTCAAGTCTAACCGCAAAGTTCGCGCTAGTGAACAAACCGCCGCCGCTCTTGTTTTTCTTCTCAAAGATGAACCACTTGAAGCCTTACAAAGACTTCAACAAGCAACTGGTTGGTTAGATCGTTCTCTTTGTGCACCACCCTGCCCGACTCATGGACACAAGGGGGAGTAGGAATTGTTGTCAAAAACTCCTCCTACCACCCCCCTAATTAGCGTCTTAAAGCTAATCTAGGTCGATGCTCTAATTGTTTACATAGCCGTAATTCTGTACCTCTTCTATTCCACTCAACCCGATCAAAGATTTGGTGGAGGATACATAAACCACGACCGCTTTCTGCTTCATCCGGCGGTAAATCTTCTGTTGGATCAGGATCTCCTTCTGAAGTTGAGCGATTAAAACCGCCACCTTGGTCTGATATTATCCACCAATATTGAGTATCTATTAAAGAGAAACGAACTATGACTCTTTTACCTGGATCGAGATTATTACCGTGTTTAGCTGCGTTAACTAAGGCTTCTTGAAGTCCTAGCCGCAGTTCGGCTTGCAATTTCAGTGGAATTTCTGCCAACAGTAAGTCTAAAATTGGACAGAGATATAGCGTTGAGGCAAAAGTAATTGTGCCCCAATTACGTGCAACTGGACGGAGGGAAATAGTTATCACAAGAGAAACCCCGTAGCTTCCGCGAGTTAGCTAAGCATCAGTTTGCTGTAACAGGCACCCTGCGAAGAATTGAGGTGGTCGTGTTGCCTTCAAACTTGCGTCTTCAGATGTAAGCATTCTTCAATTGTGGCGTCATCGGTGAGACAGCGCTGAACGCGAAGAGCGTCTCCCCTTGGGAGAAGGAGGGTTAGCCCGAACTCACGGCGACTGCGAACCCAAAGGGTCAGCCAGAAAATCTTCGCAGTAGACTTTTTTGGCTACTGCTGAACCCTCACAAGTCATGCTTGGGAACTATGGTTCCAAATCGTAGAGCTAAATGCTTACTTTAAGAACTAGATTTTCCAAATGTTTTGGAGCATCGACTTTAACTTTATAATATCGACTTGCTTCCATATAACTTAGATTCAATGAAGCTACTATAGCAATTAGTAACTAAGAAGATGCTTTCAATTTAAAAGAGTATTTTCATACTCTCTTTTGTACTAATTTGCTAATTGAGAAACTCAATAAATATGTTTGAGCAACCCATGCAACTTCAATTGTTTACTTAATAGGGAACTATACTTTTATCTTAAACCAATTTTAGCATTTTTACTATGTGTTCGACTAGAAATTTTTTAGTTGAGTTTTTATCAACGACTGATACTAGGGATGGAGAGTGTTCGTAGTAAGCACTCCTACTTCTCCAACGCTTGTTGGAGCAGAAGTAAGAGACATGAGTCAATACGGCTTCGGTGTTCACAGACGACGCTCCAGAAAAGCTGCGGCTTCAACATGAGCTGTTTGGGGGAAAAAATCAGCAGGCTGTACCCGTGTGATAGTATATACTCCGTTTTCACAAAGTAATTTTAAGTCACGGGCAAGGGTGGCTACTTTACAACTGACGTAAACTATTCTCTGTGGAAGACTTTGCAATAAAGTTTCGATGACGGCGCGATCGCAACCCTTGCGGGGTGGATCAAGCAAAACAATATCCGGCACTATTTCTATCTGAGGTAATAATTTTTCCACCGCTCCCGTCAGAAAATTTACATTATTAATCTGATTATTTTGGGCATTTAAAATCGCCAGTTCCACTGCTTCTGGTTGCAATTCTAACCCTGTCGCTATTCGTACTAGTTTGGCAAGTGGTAAAGTTAACGTCCCAATTCCACAGTAAGTATCAAGGAGGACTTCAGTCCCTTGCAAATTCAGATTTGACTGAATGACCTCTAATAATGCCTCTGCTGTCTCTGTATAAACTTGGAAAAACGTATCCGGGCGCACCTGAAATTCCAGTCCGGCAAATTTTTCTCGCAAGTAGGGAAGTCCGGCAACGCAACGGGTTTGGGCACCGAAAATCGTATTGGTGCGCTCCTGATTGCGGTTTAAAGACACTCCTACCAAGTGGGGGTAGCGATTTAACCACTCTTGTGCTTGCTCTTGAATCTGAGGTAAATTCCAGTCCTTGACAACCAACGTCAGCAACATTTCCCCCGTGCGACGACCGATGCGTAAACTGAGATGGCGTAAATCCCCGGTATGACGCTGTTCGTTGTAAATTTGCCAACCTCGCTTTTGGATATCTTGTTTGACTTCTAAAAGGAGTGGATTTAATCGTGGATCTTGCACTGGGCATTGATTCAGGTTAATTAATTGGTGGCTGCCTTTTTGGTAGTAACCTGCTTGAACCTGTCCGGTGCGGGATCTGCCTAGAGGATAAGTGGCTTTGTTGCGATAGCCCAAAGGTGAGAAAGCAGCTAAAACCGGATCTACTGGTGGTGCAACGAAACCACCAATGCGTTCCAAAGCTTGAACAACCTGATTGCGCTTAGCTTCTAGCTGGTACTCGTAATCAATATGTTGCCACTGGCAACCGCCACACTTATCAGCCACAATACAACTAGGTGGAATGCGATGGGGAGAGGGTTGTAACAGTTGTTGTAGTTTGCCTTGGGCGTAGTTGGGTTTGACATGTACTAGACGAACTTGAACGCGATCGCCCGGTACAGTATCAGGGACAAAAACCACCACCTCATCTGAACGTCCTACGCCATCTCCGGTATCACTCAAGTCTGTCACTGTGACTTCAGTCAATTCACCCTGTTGCCATGTTTTTATCGTCATTTGTCATACATTACGTAGAGAGTAGACAGTCAGCAAGTAGTCAGTCCAGTCCTGTACTGTCAGCGCAGAACCCTACAGGGTTCGTAGTTAACAATCAACAACTGACAACCATTAACGACCAACATCTCTCCTATACCTCTTCACTTGTGTACTCAAGACTCGTTAAACTAGCAATTAATAATTTATATTTTGGCGACAATCATGACTGTAGTAAGCCAAGTTATTCTCCAAGCCGATGACCAACTGCGTTATCCCAGCAGTGGCGAACTCAAGAATATCAAAGATTTTTTGCAAACCGGCACACAGAGGATCCGAATTGCCTCTGCCCTAGCTGAAAATGAAAAAAAGTTAGTTCAGGAAGCCACTAAACAGCTTTGGCAGAAGCGTCCCGACTTTATTGCGCCAGGAGGCAATGCTTACGGTGATCGTCAGCGTGCCTTGTGCGTTCGCGACTATGGCTGGTACTTGCGCCTAATTACCTACGGCGTACTTGCCGGAGACAAAGATCCAATTGAAAAAATTGGTCTGATTGGTGTGCGGGAAATGTACAACTCACTTGGCGTTCCTGTACCTGGAATGGTTGAAGCTATCAACTGTTTGAAAAAAGCCTCCCTTGACTTACTGAGTGCTGAAGACGCATCTGCCGCAGCACCCTACTTTGATTACGTCATTCAAGCAATGTCTTGACTTGAAAGCATTTGCTGCATGAGTATGCGGTTCAATGTGCTTTGTGAAGTGCTTTATCTTGGCACTTAACGATAATAATAGTCTAGCCTATTATACCTTCCCCACACTTGATAGTGGCTCTGGCAGAATTGCTGTCAGGTTACCAACAAGTTGTGGGGAAATTTTATTTCAGTACTCTTCAAAACAGTCAACAAAACGCCGACAGTTTTTTAGGCTATCGGCGATTAGTGTGTTCCCTATTAATGACTCGGCTAGAGTTCAATTGTTTACAATCATCTCAATACGCCTATTACATGCATACGATCTTCATCATGAACGCCCGTGATTGTTATCACAACATTAATTCAGTAAAACTGTAGGTATCAGATTTCTTGACAATCGGGAAAACTACACTTACGCATATTCGGAAGTTTTTGACTGTAACGCAAATTACAAATTTTAAAATTATAGACTTATAAGTGCTGACAGACTTACAACGAATGCATTTTGAGAGTTGAGTGTCAAGTGTTAACAGCAACGACGATTTTTTCAGCGATCAATCTCATGTCCGCCTAATTGCCCATTATAAAAATCTTTTTTTGTCGCCCAACATACAAAGCAGGCACCTGGAAGCGCGAGAACGTAGTCTTCCCGTGCTGTCTGACGCGTATTCGGCAGGACATAATATCAAACAGGATTGCTGTGTAGAAATTAACTACACTGAATGAGCAAGCTGAAATTTATGTATTTCCAGCTGTGAACACTCCTACAGCAACGATAGCCATACTTACTTTATTCATGGCTTTGAAAAAAATTCCGGATATTTTTAGGAATGCACATTGGTATCGAAGAAATCAGTAAAATAATTATCTGTCCCCTTGGTGCATTACTGCCATGACTGCCACCAGCCAATCTCCCTTTTCATCTAAAGAAATTGCTGCGGAAGGTTTGAAAAAAGAAGAATATGAAGAAATTGTTCGGCGACTGGGGCGTCATCCCAACAAAGCTGAACTGGGAATGTTTGGGGTCATGTGGTCAGAGCATTGCTGCTACAAAAATTCTCGACCTTTGCTCAAACAATTTCCCACGACAGGCGATCGCATTGTCTTGGGACCAGGGGAAAATGCTGGTGTTGTAGACTTAGGCAATGGACTGCAACTGGCATTTAAGATTGAATCTCATAACCACCCTTCAGCGATCGAACCCTTCCAAGGAGCCGCGACGGGAGTCGGAGGTATTCTTCGAGATATCTTTACAATGGGTGCGCGTCCTATTGCCATATTAAACTCCCTACGCTTCGGTTCATTGGAAGATGCTAAAACCCAGCGGCTTTTTAGCGGTGTGGTGGCAGGAATTGCTCACTATGGTAATTGCGTTGGCGTACCCACGATTGGTGGTGAAGTCTACTTTGATCCAGCTTATTCTGGCAACCCCTTAGTGAACGTGATGGCGCTGGGATTGATGGAAACACCGGAAATTATTAAATCGGGCGCATCTGGTATCGGCAATCCTGTGCTGTATGTTGGTTCTACCACCGGACGCGATGGTATGGGAGGGGCAAGTTTTGCCAGTGCGGAATTGAGCGATGAATCGGTAGATAACCGTCCGGCAGTGCAAGTAGGGGATCCTTTTCTCGAAAAGTCGTTAATTGAAGCTTGTTTGGAGGCGTTTAAAACAGGTGCTGTGGTGGCAGCACAGGATATGGGAGCAGCTGGTATTACCTGTTCTACGTCGGAAATGGCAGCAAAAGGCGGCGTGGGAATTGAACTGGATTTAGATCAGATTCCTGTCAGAGAAACGGGGATGGTTCCTTATGAATATCTCCTTTCTGAATCTCAAGAAAGAATGCTGTTTGTTGCCCAAAAGGACCGAGAACAAGAGTTAATCGACATTTTCCATCGCTGGGGGCTTGAAGCAACGATCGCTGGTACTGTCATTGCCGAACCTATCGTGCGGATTTTGTTTCGAGGTGAAGTCGCGGCACAAATCCCTGCCGACGCTTTAGCCGAAAATACGCCGTTGTATCATCGCGAAGTATTGACAAAAGCACCGGAGTATGCAATAAAAGCTTGGGAATGGGCTTCTGATTCTCTGCCTTCAAGCACAATTGCTGGCATTGAAATTCAAGGACACATACACAGTTGGAGCGATATTCTGTTAACTTTGCTCGATACTCCTACTATTGCTTCTAAACGTTGGGTTTATCGTCAGTACGACCATCAAGTGCAAAACAATACTGTTATTTTACCCGGTGGTGCAGATGCGGCAGTCGTCAGGTTG
>CAZZVG010000277.1:0-7245 GCA_964657295.1 Iningainema sp.
TGATTTGCTTGTTGTTTGCGCAATTTAGTTGTTAACGGTTGGTCTGTTGCTGAATCCCATTGCATTAGCTCAACTGAATCTTGTTGTGTTCGGTGCTGCAACGTATAAAATCCCCAACTCACAACAATCATCAAGAGCAATGTTCCGCCAGCAATTTTACCGTGATAGATTAAACTAGAAGTCTGTCGCTCCTGCCGACTCCGTTTTAAATCTTCTTGTAACATTTCCGTAATTTGTTTCGCTGCTACAGGCGGATCTACGTGTTGCCGTTTCGCATCATCAGCATTGACTGTCATCAAGTATTGGTTATTGACATAAATGACTGGTAATTCATTTGATGTCCGCATCTGCACCTTGACTTCTTTGACATTTGAATCCAAGTAATCTTGGCTAATTTCATCCAGAGTCGCTTGCACGTGTTCCAAACGCTCTGTAAGATTTGCTTTTGTTCCGGTTATTTGAAATACACGACGACCATCCAGATAAACCCATGCAGAAGTAGTCCTATTGTCTGAGTCATTACTCGAACCAGTGGTAGGAAGTTGTACATTAGGTAAAAAAGGAATCTGGGGAATTTGAGCACCAGTTTTTGGCACAATACATACAGAGATAGCTATCGATCCGGCAATTGCCAAAAATTGAGAGCGCACTACAAAACCTCCTTCCGCAGAATACGTTTATGCCTTTAGACATCCTCCACATCAACTTGAGTCAGCGTACCTATCTGAGGTTAAGTTTTTATTAAACTTAATATTAAGCTCTTTTAAATATTTATGTCTTTAGACAGATGATTTAATTTTCGTGAAAATATTTAGCTATAGTATTTAAGTTCGGATTATGCAAATAGAAACGTCTCATTCAAGCATTAAGCTCGCTGATAGTTCAGGAATTGTTCAGGCAAAACATATCATTCATCTTCCCCATCTCCCAGAGGAGACGAGATCTCTACTAGCAGAAGCTGACACAGATCCTAAAATCATATCTCAGATCAACTTCACAGATCGTGGGGGAACTGTTTTGACGAACGTTCAAATACAGTTGATTTTTTGGGGAAGAGAATGGGATTCCAACCCGCCGCCATCTCCTACGGCTAGTGATATCACCAAGGCGATCGCCACTATTTTGTCTAGCTCCTACATGTCAGAATTGTCACAATATCGTAGTATATCATCCGGAAGTTTGTTAGGAACGACAGTCGTGACAACATCTGAGCCACCCAAATCATTCAAGGATAAGGACGTTGCTCATTTCGTTCAAGGCTTGATTGATAGTGGAACAGTTGTCAGTCCTTTTTCCAACAATCAAATTTTATATTTTGTGCTTATGCCAATTCAAGTTCAATCCAATAAAAACTTTGTTGGAGAACACACATTTTTCAAATACACTAGCAAAAAGAATTCGCACTCAGCTAATGTTCATTATGGTTGGGTGACTAATAACGGGCATTTAGATTTTATCACCACAGTTTTTTCCCATGAGTTAGTCGAGTCCTGCACCGATCCAGAGGGGACAGCAATTTTAGGTACAGCAGGTACTTGTTCTCAAAGTGGTTGGTGCGAAATTGCCGATGTTTGCACGAATACTGGTCAAGTGAATGGTGTCACAGTACAGTCTTATTGGTCACAACGTTCAAGGACTTGTGTGATTCCATCTACAGCTATCTCTAGTTAGAAGCGGTTGGCGGCTTGCTAGAAAGATTCAACAGGACGGAAGCGGGATAAAATCCCGCTTCGTGATATCCGTTCAAACTAACCTAAGTTGAAAGGTATTGTCTTCAGAGGCTATTTTTTGACGGTCTAATGCTAGTAGTGATTTGCGTCAAGACAGATCTAATAGCTAGTAGTTCAGATGGCGGATTACTGAGATACTGTACAGAGCTACGATCAATTATATTATTGTATGCTTTCAATGCTGCTATTAATTGAGTTGCACTAATTCTACGGTATTTCAATTGTGTTTGCGAGCGATTTGTAGTGACTCGGAAATTTTTCAGCAAACCTCGTAAGCTATCTGTAAGTTGTTCAGCTTGGTCAACGGTGGGACCTCCCTGCACTCCAGTTAATGCCCTCGTAATTTGCTGACTCGTTGGGTTTACGTCTACAGATCGCGTTAATGTAAGAATACGAAGTAAGCTTTGCTGTGTCTGTGGAGGGATAGGTCTACCTGAGACTGAAGTTAAGCTGTTTATGTTCAGATCCTGAACTACCTTTACAGAAGCTTCAGAGACAACCCTCCGAAGTCCATAGTTGCTAAATTCTAATGTACTCCCTCTTTGAGGTGTCGGGCTGAAAAAAGGACCTTTGATGTCGCTTGTTGTGACGATCGCACCTGTGACATCTGATTGGTTGCCACGTTGAGCTTGAACTGGCAGCGATGCTTGGCATAACATGACCGTACTAAAAGCAATGCTCAAACCTAAATAAAATGGAAAACGTTTTATATAATTCATAGCTTTTGTGTTAAATGATTTAGAAAGAGTAGCCAAAACCAACTCCTAAAATAAATCTAGCACCATCACCAGCATTGCCTGTAACATCAGCTACAGCTGGAGTAATGACAAGCGGGAAATGTCGAAACGGAGCAATAGAGGTACCAAGTGTCAAATCTTGACCAGTCCAATCTGCAATGACCGATACCGGTTCAACGACTCTTAACCCCACACTACCAAATACATTGGTAGAGCCAATGCCTCTTTGAACATCGTGCTCCGAGCGAAAACGACCACCCCCAACACCTAAGGAGACAGTCAGAGTACTAAAGGGTTTGGTGATGTCGTCTTTGAGTAGAAAGATTTTACTCGCAACGCCATAGACACTGCTTCCCCCATCCGGAGAACCGAATGTACCAATATTTTCTACCCCAGCGGCGATCGCGAAGTTATGAGGGAACAAATGATGCAGTTTCAAACTAATACCTGCATTAGTGAACAAACCTTCCCTAAAAGTGGAAAAAGAAGAAACAGCAACTTCTAAACCGACTATTCGCCGCTCTCCCAAACCAAAACCAAACTCCAATGCACCATCGTCTGTATTCGTAAAGCGTGCCCTTGATTGGTAAGTACCTCCGACAAAAACATCGCCAAATTCGGCACCAAAAGCAGTAGGACTCGCAACAGATGAGCCTGGTACACCGACAATTCCGCCGACTACCGTTAAATCTGTTGGGGATATTGGTGGGATGCGATAACTTTGCCGCAAGTCTTCCACTTGAGCTACTGGAGGAGTTGAGTTTCTAGGTGATCTATAATCTACGATGTATTGAGTTGCCACTTGAGAACTCGTGAGTTCCGGAACCGCTCCAGCCTTAACCAAAGCTTGATAGATAAATGCCGCTACCTCTGCCCGTGTTGCAACTTGATTCGGATTGAGATCCTGAACATTGGGATAATCGACAACTATGCGGTTCTGTAAAGCACTAGCTACTTGTTCAACAGCATAGTTGGGAATTTGCGAGGCATCTTGAAAATAAGCATTTAAAACTGTTGGCGTTGTCTGATTGACAGAAAGATTTAGACCACTTGCCAGAGAGACCAATGCCTGAACGCGAGGAATCATTTGCTCAGGCTTGAAGATCCTACCAGGATATCCTTCAAGAAAACCCATCTCGTAAGCACTTTGAATCGCGCCATTACCCCAATAATAGGCAGGCGTATCCACAAATTGGATTCCATTACGTATGGGATTTTTCCGGAAAGCTTTTTGAATCATCGCTGCGAACTGAGCGCGTGTCACTGGCGCATCTGGACGGAAAGTGCCATCCGGAAATCCTTTAATAACTCCCAGCGCTGCCAAAGGTTCGATAAAACTTTGTGCCCAATTACCTTGGATGTCTGAGAGATTCATCTGCTGAGCAATTCGATCCGTCTTTAATCGCTGCTTCAGCTTCTCCTGCTTCTGTTGTGCTCTGCTTTTTGTGAAATCCTCTGTCAAACTTCCGCTCAACTGACTAGGTTTAGTTCCCAGCAAGTATTGAGATTCACTCGCAAGATCTGTTTTGGAATCAGTTGCTACCGTAAAAGGTTGGCTTTTAAAAATTTCAGCAGGTGCTTTTGGATGTTTTAATGCAACTTTAGGAGTGCTGGCATAAGCGCTGTAACTTAAATTACCAGATAATAGAGCAAATAAAGTATACGCTGTAACTTTCAGAATACGCATATTTCCAAGTGATTCCGTTTATAAAATAAGTAGTTTTATCCCATTTTTTTATGAAGATTCAACCTCATATTCTCTGTTATTTCCCTTTTTTTGTGTCTATATTAGTTCATTCGTAAAGTCCGATTTTTTGTCAATATCATGCGTCGAGTAATAGATAGATACAAGTGATGGGAATAATGACAATCACGGTATAAACATAGCTAATAGAGTGAAAAAAACAATATTATCACTCGGTTTTGATAGCTTCAATACGAGAACAAAATCAGGTTTTTCACAATGAAACAGTCATAATTTTTACCTCTTAGAATATAAACTCTAATTTGTGTAAAATTTATATAAGAATGGTATTATGTTTGAAAGCAAAGGAATCTAGAGCCTTAGGCAATTCATTTTGATCTATCTCCTGTTTTTCTATGAAAAAGTTGTTTCAACACTACTTATTTATAAAGTGTATTTTTTTAAATGTCTTACGTGTTTGTACTAATCTTTTTTGATGATTCCAAGATTTTAAGTAATTTGCACCAGGTGTAATATCAAGTTCAGATGATTAGACATCAAGAGAAATGATGTAGGGGCGCAAAGCCTTACTCTACAGAGAACGCATAAGTTTCCCTGAGCCAACCTTTAGTTAGGAACAGCCAGATCCTTTTTAGCTTGCTCGTAGGCAATATTGATCTGTTTCATCTTTTCGTCTGCATGAGGGTATGAGCAAATATCAGGATGAAACTCTTTTTCCTCAGGCTTAGAGGGTGGTTGAAAAGTTTTGAGGGGTCAAGTTTTATGCCAGTCGCCTCACCATAATCTGGATCATGGCAAGGTAAATAAACGTCTCTGATGTTTCCGGCAGAAGTTCAGGACATACGGGCATAGCATTCAGCACGAACCACATATCGACTTCACGCTTGCAACCACCGGGTTTTGGATCTGGAATCATGTCACTCAGAAATTCATATTGGGCACGGGTAAGCTTTACTCACGTTGCTCTCTCGGTGCTGATTATCAAACTACTCCACTGTCACAGATTTCGCTAAATTCCTGGGCTGATCTACGTCTAAACCACGACGTGCAGCGATGTGATAAGCCAGTAATTGTAGGGGAATCACTGTCAGAATGGGGGAAAGAAATTCTTCCACAGATGACACGGGAATAATATTGTCAAATATTTCCTCTGCTTCTGTGTTGTTCACTGGAGTGACGCCAATTAAACGAGAATCTCGGGCTTTTGCCTCATGAGCGTTAGAAATCACTTTTTCGTAGACATTACCAGGCATAGCGATCGCCACGACTGGCACTTTGGCATCCAACAAGGCGATGGGGCCGTGCTTCATTTCCCCTGCTGGGTATCCTTCGGCATGAATGTAACTGATTTCTTTTAATTTCAATGCTCCTTCCAAGGCGATGGGGAAATTAATGCCTCTTCCCAGAAAAATGAAATCTCGGGTTTCTTCAAACTCGTGAACTAATTGCTCGATATAACGTTCTTGACTTTCTAAATTTGCCTCAATTTCCCGTGGAATTTGCCGTAATCCGTTAATCATTTCTTGCACTTTTTCCAGGGAAATAGTCTTACGGATAGAAACGATATCTAACACTAAAGCATAAAATGCCATCAGTTGGGCAACAAAAGTTTTTGTAGCGGCTACACCAATCTCAATTCCTGCATGAGTGTTGATAATATGAGTTACCATATGACCCAAAGTACTTTCTGGACGATTGGTAATACCTAGCAGTTGCGTTTGATACTTAGCATCTTTCCCCTGACGACGTTCTTTTTCCATAGCCAAGGCTGCTAGTGTATCAGCCGTCTCACCTGATTGAGTCACACCAATTGTTAGTGTATTAGGTGTTATTGGAGGTGGTGCATAGCGAAACTCTGAAGCATAATGTACCTGAGTTGGAATTCCCGCTAATTGTTCTAATAAATATTTACCCACTAACGCTGCGTGCCAACTTGTACCACAAGCCACGATTTGAATTTGTTCTAAATCAGTATAAATTTTTTCTGGTAAACCGAGATTCACTGGCGAATTCGTCGTGTTCGCTTCAGTCCAATCTGGGTTGAAGTAAGCATCTAAACAAGCCCGTACTACTCCTGGTTGCTCATAAATTTCTTTGAGCATAAAGTGCTTGAATCCCTGCTTCTCCACCATGATGGGATTCCAATTCAGCATCTGGGGATATTTCTTCAACCGCTCGCCTGCGAAGTTGTAAACTTCGACACCCAAAGGAGTAAGACGTGCCATTTCCCCGTTTTCTAGAGGAAGCACCGCACGCGTATGGGAAACAATCGCTGGCGTATCGGAGGCACAAAAAAATTCTCCCTGTCCAAAACCAATTACCAGAGGTGCTTGTTGTCGGACAACAATCAGTTCATCGGGGTAGTCAGCAGAAATGACGGCGATCGCAAACGCCCCCTGAAGTTTGTTAACTGCTTTCTGCACCGCATGTAGGAAGGGAGAGGGCGAGACGGCATCTTTTAAAAATTCAGCAATAAGGTGAGGGATAACTTCAGTGTCTGTATCCGAACGAAACTCGCATCCTTGAGCTTTTAGTTGTTCGCGTAACTCACGATAGTTCTCTACAATACCATTTTGCACTACAGCCACTCGCCTTGCCGTATCCATATGAGGATGGGCATTGTACTCTTCTGGTTTACCATGAGTCGCCCAACGAGTGTGACCGATCCCAATCTGTGCAGGGGTTTCTACTTGTTGTAATTTAGAACGTAGGTTATATAATTTACCTTTTGCCCGGACGCAATTAATTTCACCTTCCCAAATCGTAGCGACTCCTGCGGAATCATAACCTCGATATTCAAGTTTTTCCAGCCCAGATAGCAATACTTCTGTTGCTGCTTGCGTGCCAATATAGCCAACGATTCCGCACATTGCTCAGACCACTCCATCTTGAGAATTCAGAATTATCTATCCCAGTATAGTTGTTGTGATCAAAGCAGTGTGTAGAAAGAGGAGACAGGAAATAAGGGAGGCAAGGGAGTTGCGCGGCTCGGAGTTATCGCTACAGGGGGGTTTCCCTCGCCCTGGTAAGGACCTTTCAGGAGGTTGACTCTCCTGACTCCTGATTCCTGTCT
>CAZZVG010000278.1:0-7220 GCA_964657295.1 Iningainema sp.
CATACAAACCAAAGCATAAAGAATGTTTTATAGATTTTTCTAGAATTTCTAATGAAATATTCTCTGCCCAATAGGAATTCTTGAGAAAATTATGGATTGTCGAAATCTCTAATTTAGATTTTTCAGTACTAATGTAAAACTTATGTTTTAATTTTTCCGGCATCTTGCTGCTCCCGTAACTTTTCACCCGAGGGTAGAGCCATAAGCACAGAAAGCACTCATAGGTACCATGCTCTAATCAACTTAGTCTTTGTCGGCTGAATCTGGCTAGATCTCCAGCAAAACGTATTCGTCGTCCAGTTTTGTTGACTGTTTGGCGTCTAGCAGTCCTATTTGACTTGTGAATCACTAGTGAGGGAAATCCTTTGTCACTGGTCAATTTAGGATTGCTAGATAAATTTAATCTTCATTATATAATATAGTAATCGTTTTCAATTTATGAAAATTAAAAGTGCCAGAAACTGCGTTTCTCCACTTTCACGAATCCTGCACAGATGGCTGTCGAACGGCTAAGAAAACAGCTATAGCTATAGCGATTCCCGTCCTTCACTGATCAATCCACATTCATCACCGGTGAAGATGCTCCCTGATAGAATCAGGCGTCTCTTGGGCAAACTAAGTTGCGTACCATCAGCCTGCTATCTTCCGAAAATTGATGCTAACAATTTTTCAAAACCTCTTGAGTTCAAGATCCTTTATTCCCCACGGACATTGCTACCTGTGGAAGACTCAGCTTGTTTTATTGAATGTTATTTCCGACTCGCTGATTGCTCTATCGTATTATTCAATTCCGTTCTTGCTCGTTTACATTGTCCGCAAGCGCGGTGACATGCCGTTCAACTGGCTATTCTTCTTGTTTGGCGGCTTCATAATTGCTTGTGGTACTGGACATCTGTTGGATATCTGGACGCTTTGGTATCCCACTTACTGGCTATCCGGTTCTGTCAAAGCTTTTACGGCGGCTATTTCCGTAGCTACGGCTGTAGTGCTAGCATTCATCATTCCTCAGATTTTAGCGATTCCGAGTAACGCGCAACTGGAAGAGGCAAATCAGAAACTAGAAAAAGAAGTTATTGAGCGTCAGCAGGTTCAAAACCAACTGCAACAGCTGACTTTGGCATTAGAAGAACGCGTCGAACAACGAACAGGGGAACTTACACAAACTCTGCAACATCTCCAACAAGCACAAGTCGAGCTTTTGCAGAGTCAGACGATGCTGCGTCAAGCTAATGAAGAGTTAGAAATCCGTGTTGAGCAACGGACAGCAGAACTTAAAGAAGCTAAAACTACCGCAGATGCAGCTAATACAGCTAAAAGTGAATTTTTGGCGAACATGAGCCATGAACTGCGTACTCCTCTCAATGGGATTTTGGGTTATGCTCAAATCCTTTTACGAGACAAACAAGCTACTTCCAAACAAAAAGACGGTATCAGCATTATTTATGAATGTGGTAATCACTTACTGACTCTAATTAACGATATTTTAGATATCTCAAAAATTGAAGCTCGCAAAATTGAGTTACAACCCACAGCTTTACATTTTCCCTCTTTCTTACAAGGAGTTGTGGAAATCAGCCGCATTCGGGCAGAACAAAAAGGCATTGACTTTATTCATTTATTTGACCATACATTGCCAGAAGGCATCATCGCTGAAGACAAACGATTACGACAAGTCTTAATTAATTTGCTCGGTAATGCTGTTAAGTTTACTGACCGAGGAGCAGTTACTTTTAAAGTAGAGGTAATAGATCATGGCACGAAACAATTACCAGTTGTCAAAATTAAGTTTGTTATTGAAGATACCGGAGTAGGAATCAGTTCGGAAGAACTAAACAAAATATTCCTGCCCTTTGAACAAGTGGGAAAAAACAACCGTAAATCTGAAGGAACAGGGCTGGGACTGGCAATTAGCAATCAGATTGTCAAAATCATGGGTAGTAGTATTCAAGTAAAGAGCCAGTTAGGAGTTGGCAGCGTTTTTTCCTTTGAAGTTAACTTACCTTTAGCTACTGATTGGATGCAATCAGTCAGCAGAGCAGACGGAAAGAGAATTGTTGACTACGTTGGAGAGCGGAAAAGTATTTTAGTAATTGATGACAAATGGGAAAATCGCTCTGTCATCGCGAATTTGCTAGAGCCAATTGGCTTTGTCATTCAACAAGCAGAAAATGGTCAACAAGGTTTAACACTAGCTGCACAACTTGAGCCAGATCTCATTATTACTGACTTGTCTATGCCCGTGATGGATGGATTTGAAATGCTGAGTCATTTGCGCTCAGCAGAAGAGTTAAAAAATCTCATAGTAATTGTCTCATCAGCTTCAGTGTATGAAATGGATCGAGAAAGAAGTTTAAGTACTGGTGGTAATGATTTTCTTCCGAAACCAGTACAGATTAATGAGCTATTTCAAATGTTAGAAAAGCATTTGAATATTACTTGGGAATATGAAAAAATACCAGTTTGTATTGAAGCTATAGCTGGTAACATTTCTACTTCGCTATCTTCTACAAATATTACTTGTAGAGAAATAGCCGTTCCATCAAAGGACGATTTAGCTAGATTACTTGAGCTTGCCAAACAAGGGCGGATGAAAAAATTGATAGAAGAAGCAAAAAAAATAGAAAATTTAGATAATAGTCATCATCTATTAATTCAGGAAATTATACTATTTGCTAAAAAGTTTCAAGCAGATAAAATTGAATCTTTAATTAATAGCTACTTAGGCAGCAAATCTATTTAATTTTTACACTTTGTAGCGAGTGAGCAATTCAATTCTCATTTAAGCCGGGATGAAGACTCTTAATGTCTCATAGTAATCTGCTTACAAAAAAACTAATTATCAATAAATTTTGTTGGCAAAACCGCTCAAATATTGTCATAAATAAAAATAGAAAGTAATATATTTTTAATATAAAAAATATATTACTTTCTATTTATATCAGATTTTTATTTTATAAAAATGAGAATAGGTGAATCTTTTATTTGATGAAAACCATGTACAATATATGCAAGAAAAATTAATTTTGGTTGTAGATGATACTCCTGCTAATTTAGAAGTTATTTCTGAGTTATTAACAGAGGTAGGCTATGAAGTTTCTACCGCAATTGACGGAGAAAGAGCGCTGAAACAGGCTCAATATAACTTACCGGATTTAATTTTGTTGGATGTAATGATGCCCGGAATAGACGGGTTTGAAACTTGTAAACGGTTGAAGAATAATCCAGGAACTCGTGATGTACCAGTCATTTTTATGACGGCTGTCTCCGACGGAGACAATAAGATAAAAGCTTTCAGTTTAGGAGCAGTAGATTATATCACTAAACCTTTTCAGGAAGATGAAGTCTTAGCTAGGGTTAAAACTCATATTAAGCTATATTCTTTAACAAAAGATTTGGAAACTCAAATTCAAGAAAGAACGAAAGAACTCTCGCAAGCATTAGAAAACTTGCAACAATCTCAAATGAAGCTTGTACAGAACGAAAAAATGTCTGCCCTTGGCCAAGTTGTCGCCGGAGTAGCTCATGAAATTAACAACCCTATAAATTTTATTCATGGTAATTTATCACACGCCAAAAAATATATGGAAGATGTGTTGAGATTGGTACACTTATATGAAACGCACGTATCTAACCCTATTCTAGAAATTCAAGTTTTCTCAAAACTTATTGATTTACATTTTATCCAGTCTGATCTTCCAAAACTTTTGTCATCAATGTTAGTGGGAACTAACCGCGTTCAAGAGATTGTGCGATCGCTACGCTTATTCTCTCGGTTAGATGAAGCAGAAATCAAAGAAGTTGATTTACATTCTGGCATTGACAGTACCTTAATGATTTTAAATAGCCGTCTCTTAGCCACACGAGAACGTCCGGCCATTAAAGTGCTTAAAGAGTATGGTGAGTTACCGCTTGTAGAGTGCTATGCAGGACAAATGAATCAAGTATTTCTGAACATTTTAACCAATGCAATTGATGCTTTAGAAAATGATCATCAATTATGGGTAACAAATCTTGAGAAAAAACTTGCTAATTCGCCCTTGGAGGGTTGCTCCTCGCCGACTCACCAATTCTCAATTCCTAAATCTCAATTACCTACTATTTGGATTCGCACCCAATTAAATTTAGATAAGACAAGTGTTTTGATTCAGATTAAAGATAATGGAATAGGAATGTCCCAGAAAATCCAAGAAAAAATATTTGAGCAATTCTTTACCACTAAATCTGTTGGTAGGGGAATTGGTTTAGGTTTATCCATCGCTTACCAAATTATTGTGGAAAAGCATAGAGGTGATATAAAGGTAAATTCTGTACCAAAACAGGGGACTGAGTTTACAATTAATATTCCTAGAAAACTTCAAGCCATATTTTAATTTATATTACGTATTTTTACTTATAAATTTCCAATTCTTGTCAACATGCTTATGACTTGATTTGATAGCAGCCTTCACAACTTTCTCACATATTGAATAGAACTGCAATGAAATAACTTTAAGCTAACATTGAGGAATTTTACTGAGCCAGTAATTGCAGAGGAGAAGATATATTCAAAATTATCCTTATCTGTAACTCAGAAATGAATCATTCAGTAAAAACGTCTTGGAATGAAGTTCGCACGGCATTTCAAGAAATTTGGGGTTATAATGATTTCCGTCCGCCACAAGAAGAAATTGTCCGCACTCTATTAGCAAAAAAAGACGCGCTGATTATCATGCCAACGGGTGGCGGAAAGTCAATTTGCTTTCAACTTCCGGCACTATTACAAACTGGATTGACACTCGTCGTTTCTCCCTTGGTAGCACTGATGGAGAACCAGGTGCAGGAGCTACTTTGTCGCAACTTACCTGCGGCCCTTTTACATAGCGAATTGCCGAACGCGCAGCGACGCAGCACTTTACAAGCGCTACAACGACAACAATTGAGATTGCTTTACCTATCGCCAGAAACTTTGCTCAGTATGCCTGTTTGGGAAAGGCTCTGTCACCCGCAACTTGTCATTAACGGCTTAATTTTAGATGAGGCACATTGCTTGGTACAGTGGGGAGAGACTTTTAGACCAACTTATCGAAGATTGGGTGTAGTGAGAGCAGCGCTGCTTAAGTCAAAACCGCCAGGAACAAAGATTGCGTTTGCTGCTTTTACTGCCACTGCCGACCCTCCAGCCCAAAAAATAATTAAAGAAACTTTACAATTACGTGAGCCGGCTATTTTCCATATTAATCCGTATCGTTCTAATCTTAATCCAAGTGTCCGCGTAGTTTGGACGCCATTGAGCAGAAAGCAAGAACTCTTAAAATTTATTAAAAATAGACCAAAACAAGCTGGGCTAGTTTACGTTCGCACAAGACGAGATAGCGAGAATTTAGCTGCATGGCTCCAAGAAATGGGTTTTGCCACAGCCAGTTATCATGCGGGACTGGGAGCAGAGGAACGTCGTCAAATAGAAGCAAGTTGGTTGAGTGGAAAAAAGCCCTTTGTGGTCTGTACTTCTGCCTTTGGGATGGGGATAAACAAGTCAGATGTGCGTTGGGTTGTTCACTTTCATGCCCCATTATTGCTCTCCGAGTACGTGCAGGAAATAGGACGCGCTGGACGGGATGGGAAACCTGCCGATACTCTAACATTAGTGAGTGAACCTACGGGATTGTTGTATCCAGAAGATAAGCAAAGACAACAGTTTTTTGAACAGAAAGTCCGAGAGCAACAGTTTTCCGCACAAAGATTAGTAAAAAAACTGCCAGAAAAGGGAGAAGTTGATGCCGTAGGGCGACAATTCCCCGATGCGGCTATTGCTCTTTCTCTACTCCACAGCGCCGATCAATTAACCTGGCTTGACCCTTTTCATTACAGCATTACTAATCGGACGAAAATTAGCAAACAAAGGGAGCTTGTCACTCCCAAGCACATGAATAAATACATTAATACCAGGAATTGCCGTTGGCAGTTTTTGTTAAACGCCTTCGGTTTTGAAAAAGAAGCAACGAACTGGCGTTGTGGTCATTGTGATAATTGCCAAAAATAGCTGTTAGTTGATGGCTGATAGCTAACTGCTAATTGCTGTTTAAAATTGACGCAAAAATCGCAGGTCACTAGAGTATAACCGACGAATATCATCAATTTGATGTAGTACCATTGCAAAGCGTTCTACACCGAAACCGGCGGCAAACCCAGTGTAGACTTCAGGGTCGTAACCTACCGCTTTCAATACGTTTGGATCGACCATACCACAGCCCATCACCTCCAGCCAACGACCGTTCCACTGTAAATCAACTTCAGCAGAGGGTTCGGTAAATGGGAAATAGCTGGCACGGAAGCGTATTGCCACGTCACCAAACATCGCCTCTAAAAATACTTTGATAGTGCCTTTGAGGTCTGTAAACGTCAATCCTTCGTCAATTGCTAAAAGTTCTATTTGATGGAAAACCGCTGAGTGAGTAGCATCTACATCATCTTTTCGATAGACTCTTCCTGGAGCAACAATCCGTACAGGTGGTTCTTCTGTTTCCATGTAACGAATTTGCACTGAAGAGGTTTGAGTCCGCAGCAGATTTCCATCTTGTAGGTAGAAGGTATCCTGCATATCACGGGCAGGATGATCAGGCGGGGTATTGAGAGCCTCAAAATTGTAGTAATCTGTCTCCATCTCCGGCCCTTGAGCGACTGTATAACCCAAACCCACAAAGATATCCAGTGCCTGATCAATAATCCCGTTAAGAGGATGAACGCGACCTTGAGGGCGGTAAATTCCCGGCATTGTCACATCTATTGTTTCAGCCTCAAGCTGTACCATGATTTCGGCGGCTGACAAAGCAGCGTGTTGCCGATCTAAGGAAGCCTGTAGTGCTTCTTTGACTGAATTGGCGATCGCCCCAATTTTTGGTCTTTCCTCAGCACTAAGAAGCCCCATGCTCCGCAACAGCGCCCCCAGTTGTCCTTTTTTACCCAAGTAACCGACTCTCAATTCCTCTAGCCGTTCTAGGGTATCGGCGGCTCTGATCGCTTTTTCTGCTTCTTCAAGCAGTGCTAAAAGTTGAGCATCTAAGTTGCTAGTCATTTGTCAAAAGTCATTTGTCATTGGTCATTGGTCAAGAGTTAATTTGGACTGATTCTTAAATCATCGGTATTATGTGGAAATTCTACCTCCTCCTACCAGTTTAGAGGTGATTGGATCGATAAGTGTGTTTTTTTTATCTAATATTTGTGACCTCCGACATTGACAAATG
>CAZZVG010000279.1:0-7216 GCA_964657295.1 Iningainema sp.
CCGATTAATCAAGCAATGGGTATTTTCAAGGGCGCTCCCCCCCTGAACGGTTACGGAATGACTTCGATAATGACCTGTCCATTTTCTCCTACAGCTTCTAAAATCTGATTTTTCCATGCTTGGATTTGAGCATCGCTTAGAGTTAACAATTGTCCCATTAAATCCCGGAATGCTTGCACAAAGGCACTGAAGGGAATATTTCGTTGGAATTGGTCATATTTGCCTTTGATAAAATAACCCCGTTGTCTCACAATCGGTTTATGAATTTCGTTGACAACCGTAGTTTTGCCAATTCCCGAAAACCCAGCTACTAGCATCATTTCTGTTGCACCTAAGCTGACTCGCTCAAAAGAAGAGAGTAGGGTTTCCACTTCAGCTTCTCGTCCATAGAGTTTATCGGGGATAATAAACCTGTCACAAATATCTCTCTTGCCAATTTCAAAAGATTCGATTTTACCAGTTTCTTCAAGTTGAGCCAAACATTTTTCTAAATCATGCTTTAACCCCAAAGCACTTTGATATCTATCTTCGGCATTTTTTGCCATCAATTTACTAATAATATCACCAACAACTTTGGGGATTTCTGATTTAATATCAGATACATCCGTCGGCATTTTCGCAATGTGATAATGTACCAATTCCATTGCGTCATTTGATGGAAATGGTAATTCACCCGTGAGGAATTCGTAAAAACTGACACCAAGCGAATAAAAATCAGTCCGATAATCAATTCCTCGATTCATTCTTCCCGTTTGTTCTGGGGAAATATAAGTCAAAGTTCCTTCTAAAACATTAAGATTTTTAATTTCTTGAGTTTCTTTAGGTAGTAGAGATGCAATACTAAAGTCAATTAATTTAACTTGTTTTGTTGATGGATTAATTAAAATATTTGCTGGTTTAATATCTTTATGAATAATTCTCTGACGGTAGAGAATATCTAAGGTGTCGCACAGGGATATAGCAATTTGTAAAAATTCATGTAGAAACGTGATATTATTGGCAAAATAATCCTTGAGGGAAATCCCCCCAAAGTCTTCCATCACCAATATATATCCATTTTGGTATGGTTCCAGGCTAATTGTTTGGATGATGCCAGGGAAATTCAGATTTTTAGCAATGGTATATTGGTTGCGAAATTGTACCAGTTCGTTGAAACTTGGATAAGGGTTTTTCAGTAGTTTAATTGCCACTGGTTTTTGGTCAGCTTCCCGAAAACCTTTATAAACTAAGGTTCGAGAACCATTGTAAAGTTGTTCACTAACTTTATATCCGGGAATACTGACTTGAGTGCTAATCATACTGAGCTTTATCCTTTATTTCCTTGAGCTTAGTATTCCCAGATACCTAAAGTAATTAACCAAACGGTAAAAATTTTGCTCGTCCTAAATTCAACCCAAGTTATTTGCGCTACACGGTTATTGCTGATATCATGTTTCAATGCACATAGTCAGATTCCTGTCAATGCGTAAGTCCTATAACCATTAACAGTTTTAATTTCACCCAACCGTTTAATAATTAAAAATAACAAACTTTTTTACGTCTTTGCGTGAGGCTTGTAATTCAAATGTCAACAACAGAAAATAAAATCAAAGTCGGTTCCCTAGAATGGTTTTACCGCGAATCCCTTCCCATAGGTACAAGTGACCTACTACCCGTATTATTGCTGCATGGCTTACCATCACAAAGCTACAGTTGGCGAAACATTATACCAGCGTTAGCTTCCCAAGGGACACGAGCGATCGCACCTGATTGGATTGGTTTCGGCTTTTCATCAAAACCAGAAAAAAGAGATTTTGCCTACACCCCAGATGCCTTTATGAAAGCTTTAGAAGCATTCATAAAAGCCTTAGAACTAGAACATTTCTCCTTAGTTGTTCAAGGCTTTTTAGGTTCCGTAGGACTACAATACGCCTTGCATCATCCAGAACAAATAGCCAACTTAGCTATCCTGAATACACCAATTTCAACTACAGCAAAATTACCTTGGAAAATGCAACAGATAGGTTTACCCTTAGCAGGTGAAATCCTTGCCCAAGATCCCCTACAGGTTGACCGGATTTTAGAAGGTGGTTCTCGTTACGTTATAGCAGATGAACACTTGGATGTTTACCGCAAACCATTTCTAAAAAGTTCTGCTTCCGGGCGAAGTCTTCTATCAACCATTCGGAATTTGCAATTAAAGCCAGCAATGGTAGAAATCGAATCAGGTTTTAAAGAATGGCAACAGCCGATTTTAATTTCTTGGGGAATCAATGATCCGTGGCTACCAGTGGATATGGCACAAAATTTGGCAAATTCTCTACCCCAAGCAGAACTTATCAAGCTGAACAATGTTGGGCATTATCCTCAAGAACACTACCACGAAACAATCCTTCAAGACCTATTACCATTTGTACGTCGTTCCGCATCTAATTAAATAAGTTAGTGCTGTTCAAAGCGACTGAATTTAATTGTATGAACTGTTACAGATTGTCGCCAATGCGCTAGAGTTAGAGGCGATTTTTATTTCAATTTATCCACCGAAAAACCCTGTAAAGACGCGAACTTTCGCGTCTTTAGTTTTCCGAATTTGCCAGGAGATTAATTATTGGTAAATAAATTAGCAATATGTGTGTTATGGTGATTGTAGGAATCAAAGAAAAGTAAAAGCGCAAAAAGACTTCAAGAAAAAATTGAGACAAGCTCAATATAGTTCTTTTGCTCTGCTAAATCTAAATTCAAATAGCTACAGATTTTTACAAAAAGAGATAGAGCCAGCTGTAGGATGGTGATCTTCGTAAAAACTTGAAGTCAATCAGAACACGGCTAGGCATGAGCTAGTAAGAGTTGGTGCTCCCTAGCTGAGCGTTATCCCCTAGACTATTAAAGGCTTAGGGCGACTATGATGCCAGTAAAACTGGAGACGTGGTCGCAACGATTTAGAATGGATTGTTACCTTGGTTGGTTGTGTGGCAAAAACGAAGATTAGGGAAAAAACTCTACATCAATTAGGACTGCTGCTGCAATTATTCTAAAAATTTGAGCAACAATTTGGGTTTTGTTGTAAAAATTAGCGCTGCTGAGATCAAAGTTTTCAAAGCTTCGTTATCGGTAGATATGAGTTCCCCGACAATGAACTCCTACTAGCACCCGTACTCTATCTGGGGGATAGCGTTCAGGTTAGGGAAAGCCCGCTACAAATAGCGTCACTTCCTTGACGTCTCGCATCAATAGACGAAACCCACTGACAAAATATTTGTAGGGAATTAACCATGACTACTGAACAGAAAATTAGACAGATCGCTTTCTATGGTAAAGGCGGTATTGGTAAATCTACCACCTCCCAAAACACCCTTGCCGCTATGGCAGAAATGGGGCAACGCATCCTCATTGTGGGTTGCGATCCGAAAGCAGATTCCACTCGTTTAATGCTGCACAGTAAAGCTCAAACTACCGTTCTTCACTTGGCAGCCGAACGCGGTGCTGTGGAAGACTTAGAACTCGAAGAAGTGATGCTTACTGGCTTCCGTGGTGTCCGTTGCGTAGAGTCGGGTGGGCCAGAACCTGGCGTTGGTTGCGCCGGTCGAGGTATTATCACCTCCATCAACTTCTTGGAAGAAAACGGTGCTTACCAAGATGTTGACTTTGTATCTTACGACGTGTTGGGTGACGTTGTCTGCGGTGGTTTCGCAATGCCTATTCGTGAAGGTAAAGCACAAGAAATCTATATCGTGACCTCCGGTGAAATGATGGCGATGTATGCTGCTAACAATATCGCTCGCGGTGTTCTTAAGTATGCTCATACTGGCGGTGTGCGTTTGGCTGGTCTAATTTGTAACAGTCGCAACGTTGACCGGGAAATCGAACTCATCGAAACTCTGGCCAAGCGGTTGAACACCCACATGATTCACTACGTACCTCGTGATAACATCGTCCAACATGCAGAGTTGCGCCGGATGACTGTTAACGAGTACGCTCCTGATAGCAACCAAGGTAATGAATACCGCGCATTAGCTAAGAAGATCGTCAACAACACTAACCTGACTATTCCTACACCAATTGAGATGGAGGAGCTAGAAGAGTTGTTGATTGAATTTGGTATCCTTGAAAGTGAGGAAAATGCCGCGAAACTAATTGCCCAGGGTGCCGTTAAGTAAGCGATGCTTTAGTGGGTAGGCTGTAAACCACTTTTCTTCAATCTTTGAACGAGGGCAGTATTGCAATATGGTAGGTTGCAATACTGCTCAGTCAACCTCTTACAGAATCCCCATGCCTAAAGGCAAGGGGAGTGTCAACACGGCAGACATCTGTTGATGGGCGATCGCACACAATGAACGCCCATCAGCAGATGTTTCTCATCTTTAACCTCAAAAATCAACTGCCAAAAAATAGAAAATGGTGGTATTGTTTCTATGTCATGTTATATTTATCAACCAAAAAATGGATCAACCTTGTTTAATCACTATGCATAATACAACCCAAATCCCTAAACATGGAGATCATCTCCTACTTAGATTTATTCATGAGCAATACTCGTATTTATACGTAATTTTATAGTCAAATAAGGTCTAGGAGTTAGATGATTTCTAGAAAGTAGTGGATTTAACTAGAGATTATTCATAAATATTTGTAAACTATAAAACAGTTAAGTATATTCCTGCTTACAAAACTTTGAGTCGCGCCTTTAAAAGACACGGCTTCTTCCCGGTTGAAGGACTGCGGCACCTCTATAATGTTAGGGTTTTTTATGAAGCAACTTGTTAATTTACAGCGGTTTTTCCTTGTTAGTCATATTTTGGCATTCGTTTTTGGACTGGCAGGGCTACTGATTATCTTACCCAATCCAGAACTGCTTGCGGGTTTAGGAACAGTCGGGCAGAAGGCTTTTGGGTGGTCAATGTCTGGAGGTGGAGTCATAAATATCCTTTTAGGGACAGTCGCTGTAGCGATTTTTGCCTACAGAACATTGGGAATGTGGCAATGGCTGACGTTTATGATCCCTGCTATTGTTTTATCGTTGGGTAGTGAATTACTGGGAACCAGTACTGGCTTTCCCTTTGGTGAGTATGGCTACTTAAGTAGCTTGGGATACAAAATCGCTGGACTTGTCCCCTTCACTGTTCCCCTTTCCTGGTTCTACATGGGATTTACTTGTTATCTGCTGGCTCGCTGCGCGATCGATGCCATTATCAAACCCGGTAGTCCTTTCGGCTTTTTGCGCCTGATATTGGGCGTTGTCATCGGCGCAATGCTCCTCACATCCTGGGACTTTGCTCTCGATCCGGCAATGAGCCAAAGTGCTTATCCCTTTTGGCACTTCGGACAAGTCGGCTCCTTTTTTGGCACACCCTACCGCAACTTTTTAGGTTGGATCGCGACTGGTGCCCTGTTTATGACTGTAGCCGCATTGTTTTGGAAGAAAACACCTATTGTTTTATCACGTCAACAATTGGGATTTCTTCTGGTGGTATATACAAGTAACATTGCTTTTAGCGCTGTCATCACCGTGATTAGTGCAGGGCTTGGGATTCCGGTAGGTTTGAGCGTTCTTCTCGGCGTTATTCCTGCTTTAATTCTGTGGTGGATGGCTTCATCCGTAAGCAGAGAAGAATCTACAGAAAAAACTAGCCCATCTTCGCTCGCCTTCAAATGAAGCTGAGCGATCGCGTTTCGCTATTATACAGTAATTTTCACAAAAAGCATCTTGTGGTTTAAGCTGTGGTTGCAATCAAACTCCTGTTAAAGGATACATATTGAAGATTGATTAGCTTATTACCACTACCTTCAACAATAGCAGTCATAAATCAAACCCCTTTCCAGACACAACCCCCAACTTCTCGCTTGAAGTTGGGGGTGTGCATTATTTAACTTAATCGCTTTGATCAACTCGCAACTGTGATCACAATCTTCCCCACAGCACGTTCTGTTTCGCTGTATGTATGAGCCGCAGCTAATTCTTTTAGGGGATAGGTGCGATCAATCACGGATTGGATTTTACCAGCCTCGATCAACTCTTTAAGGTAAAGTAAGTCCTGAGTATTAGGAATTTCCAGGACTATTTTGGCTTTTTTACCTGGAATAATTGCAGTTAAAATACTCTGAACAATGTTATCAGGGGTTGGCAGTGTCGTAATATAAACTCCGTTGGGTTTCAAGACTGCTTTGCAGTTGGAAAACGATCGCTTACCAACGGCATCAAGAATAATATCGTATCGTGCTGTATCTTGAGTAAAGTCTTGTATATTATAATCGATCAGGCGATCGGCTCCCAGAGATTTTACCAATTCAAAATTTTTTGTACTGCAAACGGCTGTCACTTCTGCTTTCAAAGCCTTAGCAATTTGTACTGCAAAACTGCCTACACCTCCAGACGCTCCATTGATCAAGACGCTTTGTCCTAACTGAATTTTACCTTGATTTTGCAGTGATTGTAGAGCAGTTATCGCTCCTCCCGGCACAGCAGCCGCTTGTTCGTAAGTCATGTTCGTCGGTTTCAAAGCAGCAGACTTTGCAGGAACAGCGGCAAATTCTGCGTAAGCACCTCCCGGTAAAGCCATGGCACCATAAATTTCGTCTTTGGGTTTGAAGCTTGTGACTTGAGAACCCACTTCTATCACCTCTCCGGACACATCAAACCCCAAAATTAGCGGGAATTTGTTCCCCGTAATAAATCGCAACATTCCTTGGCGAATTTTCCAATCAATGGGGTTAATACTCGAAGCATGAACTTTGACGAGTAATTGATCGGGTTTGATTTTAGGCTGTTCCACATCTTCATACTGAAGCACTTCCGGAGAACCATACCCACGGATAACGACTGCTTTCATAGTTTTCCTTCTGAAACCTTTATAGAATGACTCGCTGAAATATTTTGTAGCTGATGAATTCAGTGTAGCGAGAGTCCGGCTTTTCCCAAGTAAGCCCAAAGGCGGGTTATCAGTTGTTTCGTATACAAAAGCATGGATAACAGTGAACACTAAAGCCCAAGTGTATGTTGTAGTGCAGTATCTACAGAAGGCATATCTAACCAAACACCAATAGCCCGATCAATTTCTACATCAAGAACAGTGACAAGATTGTCCGCCATAATTACTGAGTCAGTTAGTAGCCCCGTTTGTTGCCCTTTAGGTGTTGTCAGCTGCACTAAAACGCGACTGGGATGTCCTGCACGAGCCAAGTTGCTAAGTAGTTAGACAAAATTAATTACATAATTTTGTCCAAATTCTTTGAGAATTTT
>CAZZVG010000280.1:0-4658 GCA_964657295.1 Iningainema sp.
CAACAACCAAAAACCAACACTCTTAAATCTACTCACCCACTGGGGTTAACAGTTCCCGACGCTGTTCGGTTCTGACGACGACATTGCCACTGTCATCGACATCTACTATTGCTGTATCGCCATCTTTGACACGACCCGACAGGATTTCTTCTGCAAGGCTATCTTCCAACAGGCGCATAATTGCCCGACGTAAAGGTCTGGCACCGTAGCTTGGACTGTAACCTTCTTGGATTAAGCGATCTTTAAAGCGATCGCTTACTTCCATAGTTATACCTTTCTCAATCAAGCGACCGAACACTTCCTTGAGCATGATGTCGGCGATTTGTGTCACCTCTTCCTTACTCAATTGACGGAAGACGATAATCTCATCAAGTCGGTTGAGGAACTCTGGGCGGAAGTACTGCTTCAGTTCTTCATTGACTAGTGATTTAATCCGGTTGTACTGTGACTCGCTGACATTATCAGCAAACTCGAAGCCGATACCGCCACCACCTTTTTCGATCACCTTGGAACCGATATTAGAAGTCAATATCAGTAAGGTGTTCTTAAAGTCAACAGTACGACCTTTGGCATCGGTCAACCGACCGTCTTCCAAAATTTGCAGCAGCATGTTAAATACATCGGGGTGTGCCTTTTCGATTTCATCAAATAGCACTACCGTGTAGGGACGACGCCGCACAGCTTCGGTTAATTGACCGCCTTCGTTGTAACCTACATAACCAGGAGGCGAACCAATCAGCTTGCTGACGGTGTGACGTTCCATGTACTCCGACATATCCAGACGGATCATTGCTTCTTCCGAACCGAAGAAGTAAGAAGCCAAGGACTTCGCCAACTCAGTTTTACCAACACCAGTAGGACCGGAGAAGATAAAGCTGGCGATCGGTCTGTTGGGATTTTTCAACCCGACACGAGCGCGACGGATAGCTCGTGACACAGCCCTTACAGCATCTTCTTGACCGATTAAGCGCTGATGGAGGGTGTCTTCCATGTGCAGCAACTTCTCGGATTCAGATTCGGTAAGTTTCGACACTGGAACTCCAGTCCAAGAAGCCACAATATGAGCAATGTCTTCTTCTGTGACTACAGGTTCTTCTCCTTCATTGCGACCGACATTGGTTTTGCTTTGAGCAATGGCGCGGATTTCAGCTTTAATTTCCATTTCCCGATCGCGCAATTCCCCAGCTCTGTCAAAGTCTTGAGCGCGGACTGCATCGTCTTTTTCTTTTAAAATCTGACGCAGTTCTTTGTCTAACTCTTTTGCTGCGGGTGGCAGTTGAGAGTTGATCAAGCGGACTCTGCTGCCGGCTTCATCAATCAAGTCGATCGCTTTATCTGGGAGATAGCGATCGCTGATGTAACGATCTGACAACTTTGCTGCCGCGACCAAAGCTTCATCGGAAATTTTCAGCTTGTGGTGCTGTTCATAGCGCTCACGTAGACCGTGCAATATTTCTATTGTCTCATCGACTGACGGTTCACCGACCATCACTGGTTGGAAGCGACGTTCTAGGGCTGCATCCCGCTCGATGTGTTTGCGGTATTCATCTAGAGTTGTTGCGCCGATACACTGTAATTCTCCTCTTGCCAAAGCTGGTTTGAGGATATTTGCTGCATCGATCGCACCTTCTGCCGCACCTGCACCAATTAAGGTATGGACCTCGTCGATCACCAGTACCACATTTCCCGCCTGCCGGATTTCATCCATTATTTTTTTCAGGCGTTCTTCAAACTCACCCCGGTACTTAGTTCCCGCTACGAGTAAACCGATATCGAGAGTGACTACGCGCTTGTCTTCCAGAATGTCTGGGACATCTTTGTTAGCAATCCGCGTTGCCAAACCTTCGGCGATCGCTGTTTTACCAACACCTGGTTCCCCGATCAATACTGGATTATTTTTTGTCCGGCGACCCAAAATTTGGATCACGCGTTCAATTTCCTTAGCGCGTCCCACCACTGGATCGAGCTTGCCGTCCGCTGCCATTTGGGTCAAATTTGAGCCAAATTCATCCAACGTCGGGGTTTTATTGCGTCCTGATTGGGCACCTGGAGCTCCTACTTCGGCTGTTTCTCCCAACATGCGGATTACTTGAGTTCTCACCTTTGACAGATCGACTCCCAAGTTTTCTAGCACCCTGGCTGCTACACCTTCCCCTTCTCGGATTAGGCCCAACAGCAGATGCTCGGTGCCAATGTAGTTATGCCCCAATTGGCGTGCTTCTTCCAAGGATAGCTCTAGAACCCGTTTTGCCCGTGGCGTAAACGGAATTTCCACAGCCACAAAACCCGAACCCCGACCTATGATTTTCTCTACCTCTATCCGAGCGTCTTTGAGATTGACACCCATGGACTTTAGCACCTTAGCGGCCACTCCTGTACCTTCTCCAATCAGACCCAAGAGGATCTGTTCGGTACCTACGAAGTTGTGGCCCAGTCGGCGTGCTTCTTCCTGGGCTAGCATGATCACCTTAATGGCTTTTTCTGTGAAGCGTTCAAACATATAACATTGGTCCCATCACCTGCGTCGTGCCGGTAAGCTGATTTTAGCACAGGCTCAGAGGTTGGATGTCTGTATAAAGATTTCGACACTAAAATTTTATCACCCGCGTTTTTGAGGTGACTGCTTGCTACTTATTTACTTTTCTGTGGCTACTGTACTGAGTCTGTAGCGTTTTCAGACGTTTTTTGGACTGAGTGCAAAAATCAAGTTACTGATTTTTAATCTCTCTTTATCCCATTCCAAGGAATGATTTCTATCAGATTTTATGTGTCTTGTCAAGAAGGTCTTGAACACTGCTAGAGGTAGTAATTTTTCTATTGATACAAATATGTAAATTTAAAAACAAATTTAATTAAAAATACTAATAAGACATTTAGTCAAGTAGGTAGGGGGTAGGTGGGGCTTGTACCTCTCACAGACTTCATACCCTACCTACTACCTACCTCAAGATCAAAGTGCAATTTTCTTTATGTAACAGCGTCTGACGATTGATTGATGACAAATTGCCAAGAAGATTTGTTGAGGCGATCGCAGGTTATGGTATGCCAGTGATGCAAAGCCTCTTGAAACTGAGGTTTTTGGAGATTTCCCAACCAAAGAATCAGCGCGTCCTCACCATTATCTTTGTAGTACCTTCGCCGCCGCCCAGCTGTTTTGAAGCCAAATTTTTCGTATAAGGATAGAGCTGTCTTATTAGAAGCGCGAACTTCGAGAGTCGCTCGCTCCAAACCTCTAGCTGTGGCAGTCTGAAGCAAAGAATACAGTAAAGCTTGACCCAAACCTTGGCGGTGATATTCCGGGTAAACCGCCAAAATTGTAATGTGTGCTTCGTCTAAAATTGACCAAAAACAACCTAGTCCCAACAATTTTAGGGGAAAAGAAGAAAATAAACCTAGTAAATCGCTGTTGGAACTCTCTATCTCTCGTTGGTATGCCTCCAGAGTCCACAAACCATCAAAACAGGTACGATCCAGTTCCATGACTGCACTCAGATTTTCTGGTGCGATTGGTTTCAGTTCTAATTTTTTACAGATCACTCTCATTGGTTTAACAGCCCTTCCACTCCATCCTAACTAACAAAGCGGAGTAAGAATTAGCGCGTACCACCCCGATAAGAGGCGCGGAGTTTTTATTCTTGAACGTGCGTACTAGTGCGACCAATACTTAAACATCCAAAACAAACAAGCCCTTTATTAGGTAAACTGGAAATCGGTAGTTTTTGTTTTTATGAAGTTTCAATAAGGATAACTTATATAATCATGGGATCGACTCACCCTGCTGGAGTTCAAAATTCTGGTAGTAAGTATTTACCTAAAGTCAGCAGTAACAACAGTAATCTCTCTCCGAATCAACAACTTTTACCACTGACTGCCAAAATCAACACTCACGACTGCCTGGAAATAGGAGGATGTGATGTCACAACCCTAGTTCAGCAGTTTGGAACTCCCTTGTATATCTTCGACGAAGAAACGTTGCGAACAGCTTGTCGCCAGTACCGGGATAGTTTTAAGCAATATTACCAAGGTGAATCTCAGGTATTGTATGCCTCTAAGGCACTCTCTTGTTTAGCAATTTGTGCGATCGCCGCGTTAGAAGGTTTGGGAATTGATGTCGTTTCTGGCGGCGAACTCTACACCGCTTTGAGTGCAGGTGTTAGTGCCGATAAAATCTACCTTCATGGCAACAATAAATCCCGTGAAGAACTGATTCTAGCCATCCAGTCGGGGATCACCATTGTGGTAGATAACTGGCACGAGTTACATACCTTAGTCAGTATTAACTCCAGTTCTCATGAGCCAATTCGCATCATGCTTCGGCTAACACCAGGAATAGAATGTCATACACACGAATACATTCGCACCGGACATCTAGATAGTAAATTTGGCTTTGACCCGAATATACTAGATGAACTATTTACTTTTGTTAGCAAGCAATCGGCATTAAACTGCGTGGGGTTACATGCTCATATTGGTTCGCAAATTTTTGAACGGCAACCACATCGGGATTTAGCATCTGTGATGGTGCAGTGGTTAAGTAAAGCTGCCAGCTATGGTTTAGCGGTGACAGAACTAAATGTCGGTGGTGGATTGGGGATTAAATATACAGAATCAGATGATCCCCCAAGACTAAGAGACAGTGAAACCTCGCCTACCGTCAG
>CAZZVG010000280.1:4668-7174 GCA_964657295.1 Iningainema sp.
CCCCAAGTATTGAGGAGTGGGTAAAACCAATTTGTGAAGTCATTCAGGAAGCTTGTGCTATCAATAATTTGCCTTTGCCAAAATTATTAAGCGAACCAGGGCGATCGCTCATTGGCACGGCGGGGATTACGGCTTACACTGTTGGTTCATCGAAAGTGATTCCCGATATTCGGACATATGTCGCCGTTGATGGGGGCATGTCTGACAATCCCCGACCAATCACTTATCAGTCAGTTTATCGCGTTGTGGTTGCCAATCAAATGTCAGCTCCAATTACTGAAAAATTGACAATAGCTGGCAAACATTGTGAATCTGGAGATATTCTAATAAAGAATGCCCAGATGCCAAAAACTAAACCAGGGGATATTCTCGTAGTTATGGCAACTGGTGCTTACAATTACAGTATGGCATCTAACTACAACCGCTTACCCCGACCGGCAGCAGTTGTGGTAGCCAATGGCGAAGCAAATTTGATTTTGCAACGCGAAACTTATCAAGACTTAATTAAACAGGATTGCCTACCAGAAAGACTAAAAAGTAAAAAGTTAGGAGTTGAGAGTTAAGAATTAAAACTCATAACTTCTGTACTGACGCGCTTTCTTCGCGTCTCTACTCCTAACTCATAACTTGTAACTTTATTAAAGGCAGAAGGTTAAATCCAGATGTCATGGGAGATTGGTGGAAGGAATGGCTGACACAATTAGGGCAGTCGCAGTCATTGCTGCTTGAGACTCTGGATGTTGTTTTAGTACTGGCGCTGACGTACATGATACTTGTTATTATTAGTGAGCGCCGGACACTATGGATGGTGAGAGGATTTATTATTTTAATGCTCGCATCAGCATTAAGTGGCAAGTTGCAACTACAACTGCTGAGCTTTGTACTGGAAAAGTTAGTAATCGGTTGTGCTGTGGCAATGGCGGTTGCTCTTCAGTCAGAGTTTCGCCGATTTTTGGAGCAATTGGGACGGGGCGAGTTCAAGCAGCTGTTTCAAGTCTCAAATCGGGCAGTTCCCAAGTCTGATAGTGTGATTGATGAAATTGTCGATGCCGTTAAAGAATTGTCAAAAAACAGAATTGGAGCTTTACTGATTTTGGAAACCACTGCTCCAATTGACGAGCGGGATTTTTCAGTGCCAGGAGTCAAGTTGAATGCGGAGGTTTCTAAGGAACTAATACAGACAATTTTTCAACCGAAAACACTGTTGCATGATGGGGCAACGTTAATTCGGGGCTCGCGGATTCTTGCATCAGGTATAATATTACCGCTTTCGGGACGCACAGCCTCGCGCCAGTTGGGAACACGCCACCGAGCGGCAATGGGAATTACTGAACGGGTTGAAAATTGTATTTGTGTCGTTGTATCAGAAGAAACGGGTTCAATTTCCCTTGCTGAAAGAGGAACTCTCAATAGACCACTGACGATCGTCAAGTTGAAAGAGTCTTTAGAGACTCGATTTTCTACTAGTGTAGATCGGGAAGCTGTTGCTCCTGATTTATTAAGTTTAGGTCGTCGAATTTGTGGTAAGGCACTGGTACTGATTTTACGTTTACTTGGATTACCATCGACTGCTTCGCGAGATAAGAAATGACAGCACAAAAAATTGAACTGCAAGAACTGCCTGCCGATTTAAAACGAGAACTACTGCCCAAGCACGTTGCGGTGATTTGTGATGGCAATCGTCGATGGGCTGAACGTCAAGGAATACCTCGATTTGTGGGTCATCAGCGAGGAGTTGATGCTTTAAAAGATTTAATTCGCTGTTGTGATGATTGGGGAATTAGTGCATTAACAGCTTATGCTTTTTCAACCGAAAATTGGGGAAGAGCTCAAGACGAAGTTGATTTCTTAATGACCCTATTTATGCGGGTTTTACGTCAAGAACTTCGAGAAATGATCGAGGAAAATGTTCAAATTAAGTTTGTGGGCAACTTGGCAGCTTTACCAAAATCGCTGCAAGCAGAAATTTCCCGATCAATGGAAGAAACGAAGCGTAACCGTGGTATTCGATTCACAGTGGCAACAAATTATGGAGGCAGACAGGACATTTTACAAGCCTGCCATGCGATCGCTCAACTTGTACAGCAAGGTTTATTGCAACCAGATGAAATCAATGAGACGACTTTTGAACGCCATCTTTACACAGCCGGAATCTGCGATCCAGATTTGTTAATTCGTACCAGTGGGGAAATGAGGCTATCCAATTTCCTTCTCTGGCAAATTGCCTACGCAGAAATTTATATTACTGAGACTCTTTGGCCAGATTTCAATCGTAGTCAGTTTCACCACGCCTTGTGCGCCTACCAACAGAGAGAACGCCGATTTGGTAAAGCCTGAATACAGTGCTGAGTGCTGAGTGCTGAGTCCTGCAGTAAAATATTCTTCTACTGTGGTCTGAGCACTCAAACTATAGTAAGTTTCACCAAGCTTTATGCTCTTACTAAAAACGAGAACGTAGGTTTGGGAAATTCTAAATTACACTGCTAAGTATTACTCTTTCTACTCA
>CAZZVG010000281.1:0-7168 GCA_964657295.1 Iningainema sp.
GTTTTTGGAAAAGAGTTTTACTTCATTTGTATACAAATGAAGTAAAACTCTTACATAGTAAAAGTTTTGTGATTTTAGCTAAAGATAAAAGTTTTGATGTTGTTAGATTACCGCTTGATATAATGGTGGTTTTTCCATCTATGACGACAAATTTGTGGTGCATTAAACCACTGCCTTTAGTTGTTTTACCAGATGTATCGTCTTTAATGTCAATGCCGTTCTTCACTAACAGATCCAAAGCATCAGCAGGATACCGCTTCAATTCTTCAAGTGCAAGTTTGTCATGTCGATTCATGTGTGCAATTGCTGTAGGGGTGTAGTCTGCTAGAGTTTTGTTGTACCTGTTATCAATTATGACTCTGACTTTTACACCGCGCTTTTGAGCCAGATTCAGTGCTTCCGCCACTTTAGGAAGTCTAAACTCCATCACCGCTAAATCCACAGTTGATTTGGCTTGGTTTACAGCATCAATAATTTGCTGTTCTAAGTTATCTCCTTCACGGGTGAAATGTCGATACGGATCTTCGTAAGAAGATGCTTGATTATGATTGAAATAAACTTTGACACCAGAATCTTGAGGTAAAGGTTGGACTCGTTGTGTACCTGGTTGTAATTTATAACAAACTACAAAACCAAAAACGAACAGTAACAGAACGAAAACTGCTTTTATTAAAAAATTCCGATTTTTATAATTAACTAAATATTTTATTTTATTCATGTGTTTCTAAGAATTAAATATACATTAACTCAAGATTATGAACTATCATAATTTCAAGGACTTATTTAAAAATTAGTTTTTGAGAGATTTTTAGTTATCAGAAATTAAAGCACAGAAAACTATAGCAAATGAAGAGTCATCGAAGAATGACTCAGTAGTAATCTATCGTAGACGCACAACCATTTATTAATGGCTTAAAAAAATATGAATTTGCTAGAGTGATTATTCTCCAGGCAGACTAGTGTAAGTAGGTTGGCACAAATAAATTCATGTTTGTAGTTGCGCTGACTTCGCCCTAGATATCAGCGCTGTAGCGCAACTACGAGCCTTTACATAAATTTATAAAGTTAGTTTTTTCTATGTCGATTTACTTACAGGGAGTAAATAATCACAAATTATCAATTAAAAATTATTTTTGCAGCAATTATTAATCAGCCGGGAATTTGATTTATGTAACGCTTAGTAGATTACCTAAGTTTTTCATAACTCAAATAGGACGGCTATAGTGAAAATCTTCTATTTTATTATCTACATTTCTTATTAGAAATGGATAAAAAACAGATGTAACAGATACTTTACATCTACTTTATTAGAAAATAAATAATCTGCTACATCCGCGCTCGAATCATTGCCAAGATTCTAAATTTTTTAGAATGAGATGACCCTGATAGAAATCCTGGAGAATCTCATTCAATAGTATGTTGAGAATATGTGTAACAACAATACGGAGATTGCTGAATTTGTTATCAAAGAATGCAGGTTATTTCAGTAATTATACTAGCAGCTTTGAGACAGAGTAACTGGAAGTGTTGACAATTGATCTGTGCAACTGTTGCTCCATAGCATAATCTTTGAAAGAAAGCACCTGACTATAGAGAGATAGAAATATACTTATATAGCCATTCAAAAGATTGTGAGAATTTGGCAATAACTGTATATGCTGATGGTAGAGGCAACCACGTGCAAGAGTGTGTTCTCACTGGAGATTTTATGCAAATTTATCTAGATTACAGCGCTACCACTCCCACTCGCCCAGAAGCGATCGCGGCCATGCAGGCAGTCCTGACTCAACAATGGGGTAATCCCTCCAGTTTACATGAGTGGGGACAACGAGCAGCAACAGTTGTGGAACAAGCGAGGATGCAGGTTGCTGGTTTAATTAACGCTGAGGCTGAATCCATCATCTTTACTTCTGGTGGTACAGAAGCAAACAATCTAGCAATTATGGGAATTGCTCGTTTGTACGCCAAACCGCAACACATCATTATTTCCAGTATTGAACATTCCGCAATTGCCGAACCAGTGCGCTTGCTAGAATTGTGGGGTTGGCAAGTCACTCACTTAGGTGTGGATGCCAAAGGCAGGATTAACCCAAGGGATTTAAAAGCAGCGTTGCAAGATAACACCGTCTTAGTATCGGTGATTTACGGTCAAAGTGAAGTTGGGACAATTCAACCAATTGAGGAATTGGGAAATATTGCTCACCGACATAATGTGATATTCCATACCGATATGGTGCAAGTCGCTGGACGATTGCCAGTAGATGTGCAAAGACTGCCTGTAGATTTAGTGAGTATTTCCAGTCATAAAATTTATGGCCCACAAGGTGCAGGGGCATTGTATGTTCGTCCGGGTGTAGAGTTGATACCTCTACTTGTTGGTGGAGGACAAGAAATGCGACTGCGTTCAGGTACGCAAGCCGTACCCCCCATCGCTGGTTTTGGTGTCGCGGCAGAGTTGGCTGTGCAAGAAATGCCTACAGAAACACCCCGATTAATTAGGTTACGCGATCGCTTGTTTGCCGAGTTAGCTGATATTCCTGGTTTAATTCCCACAGGCGATCGGATTCACCGTCTACCTCACCATGTAAGTTTCTGCTTAGAATACGCAGATGGTGAAAAACTCAGTGGCAAAACTTTGGTGCGACAGATGAATCTAGCTGGCATCGGTATCAGTGCCGGATCTGCCTGTCATAGTGGTAAACTCAGTCCTAGTCCTATACTGTTAGCAATGGGCTACTCTGAAAAAGCAGCTTTAGGCGCAATTCGGATGACAGTCGGTCGCGACACTACAGAAGCTGATGTAAATTGGACAGCAATGGTGTTAAAGCAAGTTTTAGAGCGACTAAGACCTGTAGAATTAGTCATCAGATGAGTTGTTCATTCCTAACTCCTAACTTTTCATCATGACTGAACTTCCCACAACTTTAGAAGATGCGATCGCCCAGGCACAGGTAGCTACCCAGGCAGCACTGGCAGATGGATATAAGAGATTACAAGTTGAGTTGCTTTTCCCAGAACTCAAACCGATGCCTATAGCAGAGCAATTTTTGCCAATTTTTGAAGAATACGGTTCCCACAAAAGAATATTCTTTCCTGATGCCGGTGCTGCAGCCCTTGCCAAACGCGAGTGGGGAGAAGTCCCATTTCAAATTTCTGACATTGGTAGTGGCAAAACAGGCGCACAGCAAAAAATTTATCCAGAAGACGAAATATTCTTATTTATTGCCCCAACAGCAATAGAAGTCATACCGTTGGAAAAGCTATGTGAAGAAATAGGCTCGCGCCCTCTAGTCATGTTAAATCCTCGTTTGGAAGATGCAGGCATAGTTGGCATTGGTTACGCCGCACGTCAAATCCGCGAACGTTTTATCAAGACTATTGAATCCTGCTATTACCTGCGTCCTATATTTGAAGAAGCCGCAGTCTTTCGTTGCTACCCCGGATTGTGGGAAGTGTGGGTGCGCAAAGGCAGCGACTATCAAAAAATTACCGAATTACCTAACAGACCATCAGGCGACGAACTGGATTCTATTCTAATGCAGAAACAACCTCAAATACCAGGAGAACCAGCTGCTGTCCAAAATCTCAATATGTTTAGAGGGTTACAAAGGTTCTTACGGGCGTTGAGGAGTTAACAGAATGGCTCCTCTACTCTTGATTCCCTGAGTTAACAGTGGCAATATAAATCCCTTGTGAACCATCGATGAATCCGACGCTGAAGGCTATTTGATTTCCACTGAGACTATTTGCTCCCAAAAGCAAACCTTGATCAAGTTGTGGAACTGATGAACTCACAGTTTTACCATCCAAAGAATCACCTGTGGCGATCACTTTTGTGAGCGAACCGCCAAGGTTTGTGTAAATCCCTTGAGAAGAACTATCAGTGCCTAAAAAAGCTATATTCCCTTTGTTTAAGGAAAGGGATCTGAAAGACGTGAAGTTTCCTGTACCGTTGGGGGTAGGCGTATTCAAGTCAGCAATAGCTTTGAGCGAACCACCTAGATTTGTGTATATTCCTTGTTGAGAGGGAGGTTTGCTGACAATCTCTCTCCTCTCACCAATAAAAGCGACACTTCCATTCTCTACACTCAGGCTGGTGAAATTAGTAAAGTTTCCGTCACCCCCAGGTATCGCCGTGTTATTGTCAGCGATCGCATTAAGTAAACCGCCTAGATTTGTATAGATACCTGCTTGAGAAACTCCATCAGAATCTCCAAAGCCGATAAATGTCACACTGCCATTACTGAGATACGGGTTGCTGAAGCGAGTAAAGTTTCCTGTACCGCCTGGTATTGCTGTGTTCCTGTCAGCGATCGCACTTAATGAACCATCGACATTTGTGTAGACACCTTCTATCGGGAAACCCAATCCAGAACGTAGAAAGGCGACACTTCCGTTGTCGAGTGAAGGTGCAGTGAGATAACCAAAGTTTTCTGTACTACCTGGTACTAATGTATTTACGTCAGCCACTGTGTTCAGTGAACCACCGATATTTGTGTAAATACCTTGTGTTGGAGAACCCGGTGTGAGACTTCCCGCAAAAGCCACACTGCCATTTTTTACAGAAGGGCTGCTGAAGGAAAAGAAATTTCTTGTACTGCCTGGAACTCGTGTCCTAGTATCGACAAGAACATTAAGTGAACCTCTTAGATTAGTGTAGATCCCTAGTACACCTTGTGGACCTGCTACTTCATAAGGTTCAGTGGAAAGAATTCCATTTGCTAAAAATGCGACGCTTCCATTATCCAAGGAAGGAGCATTGTAAAAGAAATAAATGAATTTACTTGTGTCTGTGCCATTTGGTACAGAGGTGTTTGTATCAACAACTTTGGTAAAACTGATGTCGATAGCTTGGGCTTGACTACTTGCTAGTAAACAAAAGGATAAGGAAACTAGCCCAGTCACTACACTTCCGGTTCTTTTCAAAGCTTTTGTCGTTGAATGCGTTTGGTCAGAAGACTGTATCTTGGCTTGTTTTAACAAAGACATCATAACGGCCTCAACACTTAATCTGATAACTTTCTATACCAATTTATATGAATTTGGTGCAATTTGAACAAAATTTTTTTCTGGTCATACATAAATCGATATAAATCAAGCCGTTATCTTATGTACAGAGACACTCTTGCACGTGGCTGTACATAAGATATTTCACCTCTACACACAACTGAACAAGGCCTTAACTTGCTGTCCATTGCTTCTGAGTTCAAACGCTCTGGTTGAGCAAACCACCACAACCAGCACTGAGTATCCAGCAAAAGTTTCACTCCTGACTCCCCTCAAATGCTGCTAGAATCTCCTCCGGTAAAGGAGTGTTGAAGTCGTCTGGCACTACAAACCGTCCTCGATCCTGCCCTAGACTACTACGCCGATTAGATGAAGATTGAAACGGAACCAGCTTGGCAATTGGAATCCCTCGGTTGGAAATAATGATTTCTTCTCCAAGTTCTACACGCGACAAAAGCCGTGAGAGATTCGTTTTGCAGTAATGAATATTAAATGTTTCCATACGGAGAAGTAAACTAAGTTTAGATCATCTATCTACCGTTATCTTATGTACAGATGTGAAAAGAATGCTTCTGTACATAAGAAATTTTGCTCCTGCCCACCCGATACAATACGAAAAAGGAGGAAGCAATATGGCAATTACACTCATTCCATCCGAAAGACAACAAACTCAACATATTTTCTTAGAAGGTGTGACTTGGGCAACTTATCAAGCGCTCCTGAATGAGCTAGGCGAGCATCGAGCCTCTAGGCTTGCCTACGATCAAGGCGTTTTGGAAATTATCATGCCCTCGGATTTACACGAATTCATCAATCGAATTTTAGAAGCGATCGTCAGAGCATTGGCAGAAGAGTTAAACATGCGGCTGCGTGGCTACGGTTCAACTACCCTTGATCGTCAAGATTTGGCACATGGCGTAGAACCGGACTCTTGTTTCTACATTCAGAATGTAGACCGAATTTTGGGAAAAAAGCTAGATCTCCAGACATCTCCACCGCCTGATTTAGCAATTGAAGTGGATATCACCAGTTCCTCAAGACGGCGATTTGGAATTTACTTAACGCTGCAAATTCCAGAAGTATGGCGCTATACAGAACGATTAGGCGTTATCATCTATCAACTGCGAAACAATGAATATGTGGAATGCGAATTTAGCCCCACCTTCTCAATGATTTCTGGATCTATATTGATGCAATTTCTTCATCAAGCGGAAACCGAAGATGACACCAGCGTCATCCGAACCTTACGGCAATGGCTAAGAACTCAAATGTAAGGCTGTGACCATCACGATTCATACTCTTGTATCATGTCATTCCCCGCACAAAACCTAGCAGATAATTGGGAGTTTACAGAGTTGTGGGTAGATCCGACTGCTTCGCCTCCTTACGTTCTAATTTTACTTAGCGACACAGACGGTAGGAGTTGCATTTACGATCCAACTCAGAATTATCAAATTGTGTTTTCCAGTGATACTTACGAAGAAGCAAAACTCTGGTTACTCGAAGATGAGTATGAGCGAGTTGAAGGACGATTTACAGACAAAATGGTAGCGGTTTGACTAATTCCCTTGCAGGGGAGCATTTAAGACTTTCTTGATGCGATCGCGTGTTTCTAGTAAATGTGCCTCGGTGTATTCATCGTCTGAATGCTCTTTTTCGATTGTGTCACCTAGCTGTTTTATTTTATACCTAGCTAGCGTTTCCGCATCTTCTGGGACTTTTTGTTTACGCAACACCATATTCGTTAAGATATCGAGGTATTGTCGCTGCAAACTGCGCCGCAGACTGGAAATCTTAATTGACTTACCGTTTGGCTTGATTGCCTCAGTCCAAATCTCTGACTGCAAAGTATCAAAAAGTTCTGTTAGCGTCAGGGATTCTCCGGAGTGAGTTTTGAGTTCAATGTCCTCCAAACGCGAGAGGCGATCGCTTGAGAGTAAATCCCTCAACTCCAAACTCTGCATAGACAACACTAAGTCGTGAATGGGATAGTCCAAGCGACCAGTCCGAGGAGAACTACCCCAATGTCGCCAACGGGAAGGTGCTAATTTATTCAGCAAATCCCCCGAGAAGTTAAAAGCCCCTTCTGAGAACACATACTTTTCCAGAATTGTCAATGCCTGACGTTGTTTTGCTACTGGTATCGGTTGAAATGGTAATC
>CAZZVG010000282.1:0-7157 GCA_964657295.1 Iningainema sp.
ATCTGTTTTCGCGCTTGACTGGCATATTCACCTCCCCAAGTCATGAGAACTGCCGCTTCAACCTCAGCAAAATAGAGATCCCTGTCCGTCGCCGCATATTGGATCGAACCCTCTGGGTTGGGAATGAGCGCCTGAAAATCTCGGGGACTTCCATAGCGATGCTGGATAAAATCCCCAATTTCCCGCCAAATTTCAGCCGTGCGTTGAACCGGACTATTTTCTAGCAGCAACTCGCGAATTCCCGCTCGAAACTCATACCAAGTTTCTGGAACAGTCCCCCCCGAAGATCCTAAGGGCGATCGTTGAAGAAGACCACTAAAAAAGACTTCTGCTAAATGCCAGTGTTTGCTATCGGGCAAAAACTGCTGTTGTGCCAACCGCATTACTGGAGGAATCAAGGGAACCGCAGCCAGTACCAATGCAAGTTTCCGGGCTTCGGGACTGGCATCGCTCAAGAATTCTTTCAGTAAATGTTCGGGTGTTTCCTCCTTCGGTTCGAGCTTGTTCTCTTGACTGTCAACCTTTGTTTCTGTTGGTGTCTCCTGTCTGATTAAAACCCCCTGGATAGAATTACCTCCACTCCCCGCAAGGAAATTCGCCCAAGTCGCAAAATGGTTAGGGGATAAGTTGAAAATCGGAAACTGATAGAGTTTAGCCGTCGTATGGAGTCTAGCTCCCACTTTCAACATTGAGTTAGGGCACCCTGACTGGGGAGCCACAAGCGGCTTTTGAATCGCTCTTGTCAAAGCAGTCCGCTGCCATAGAGTCTGAGGAAAGACATGGGCAATGGCAACGTGATGCTGCTCCCCTAGAACAGCCAACGCCGCAAATGCCGCTCCTGAATGCCAAGCCTTCCCCAAAGTATCTGTTAACGCGACAAAGAGTCGATTCCGCCCCGGTGCAATGAGACTACGAATCTCCCGTTCAATAGATTCAGCACCTGAGAACAATCGTGGCTTACTGTTTCCCGTATCAAACTGCCATATCCGCACATCCCGGAAAAACCCTTGCCACCGAAAGAGCGTTGCTACTCCCTCCGCTAAATCTCCCCAAAACGCCATTGAGGGTGAGCAATCAATCAGTAAATGGATCTCAAACCATCGTTCTAAGGGAGGGCGAAATGCCATAATTGGCAAACCATTTGCTTTGGCGATTTGCTCGACTGTGGCATCAATATCCAATTCATTCGCCCAGATACCCGGAACTCGCTTGGCTAGCGGCAAAAGCGCTTTACTAATCTCAGCAGGTTTGGGTATGGGAAATGCGTCGGGAACGCGAATTGACGAGGCGCGATGATCGCTTGACGATGATTCTTGTTTTTCAGAGGAAGCGGGGGGACGCTCGGAGTTTTTGGGATAAGTGGCAATAGGTGTCCGTGGCTCTGTCTCTTCAACAGTGGGGGGAGTCGTCTGTGCGCTACTTTCTAAGGGTTTTCCAGCAGGCGACTCCCCATCAGGAGGACGCAAATCTTCTGGTCGTTCAACGTCTTTGAGGGATAGAGGGGCAATGATGCGATGCAAGTGAGCTGCACACCAAATCAGTTCAGCAACCTCTGTTTCATCTCCCCACCATTGATCTTTCTCTCCAGCCATTTCTCCTTTCTACCTCACAGCGATCGATTTGAAGATAGTATCCAACAAAATTTTACGATTCTCTTGGGTGAGGTTGTTCTTGTTGAGTAAGAGATAGACGGCATTTAGCAATTGATCGGTCGCTAATTTTACGTCTTTGCTCTCAATGCGCTTGAGAAATTCTTGAATTAATTTCTTAGCTGGCTTATCAAATTTCTTCAGTTCCTCGGAATCGAACCGCTTCTCTAAAATTTGATAGAAACCATCCTCCGTATTGGGTTGGCTGACAGATAGGCGCAAACATCGACGCAGAAAAGCCGACGGAAACTCTCGCGCTTCATTACTGGTCATCAATACTAAGGGAAACTCTTTACATTGCACAAACCCTTTTTGGATAGAAATTTTTTTACCACTATCATTCTGTTGACTGCGGTAAGGAAGCACCTCTTCCGAGTCACTTTCTAAGCGGGCCAGTTCTGGTATTTCAAAAAATCCTTCCTCAAAAATGTGCAACAGATCGTTGGGCATATCAATATCACTCTTATCGATCTCGTCAATGAGCAGTACCGCCGGTCTGCCCGGTTGAGACTGATGAAATGCCATACCCATCGGTCCTAACCTCAAATAGTTGCCAACATGAAGTTCTTTAATTTCACCTGTTTCACCGACTTTTTGCCTGAGTAGGGAGGTTTCTTGCAATCGCCCAATAGCATCGTAGGCATACAGACCATCTTTCAAGGTGGTGCGAGAAACAATTGACCAGCGATATGGTCCTGGCAGCCCCAGTTCATAAGCCACCGCATAAGCTAACGATGTCTTACCAGATCCGGGATTTCCCTCAATCAGCAAAGGGCGGCGCAAACACAACGCAGCATTAACTAACTCTACTGCCTGCTCGTTGGCAACAAACCCCTTCGCCCGTGGGTCGATTTTGTTTGTGCTTTGTTGGCTCGGTTTTAAGTTGGCTTTTTCTTGATTCCATTCTTCGACTGACAGACCAAAGGTTCGCCAAGGCGGGGGTGGCGGGATGCGATCGAGATGCTGTTGCTGCTCTTCTGGCTTTGGTAAATTATCAGCACTTAGGTTTAAGCCACGGTAGATGCGAAGATCTTTGTCTTCGGGTGTTTGCTCATTCGCCATTTTATTCCACCAGGTTGGTATTCAAGAGACTAGGTGTTGGCTTAGGATATAAATCATCCCAGAAAAGTGTTACCTCCATGTCGTTTTTTTGTTCTCGTAAATTATGTATTTTTTGCGGCCAATCTTTCCATTCCGATATTTTTAGGTCATTATCTTCAGTTAAAGGATTTTCTCGACATCGACTCCAGACTGCGATCGCTTCGGATTCCTCAATCGTATTTAAATCTGATGGTGATGGTTCTGTGCCGAAGTAGTAAAACTTAGAATCCAGGTTATTATCATGACTCGATAAGGCTTTCTTCATTTCGTTAATCTTATCGCGAATCTCACGAAAATCTTCATCAAAATAACGCTCAAATGAGTTGATAAAGATTGGGTACTCCGCGCCCAACGGTTTTCTGTTATTGCCATATTTGAAATCAATTTTTTCCAAAGACTCTTGATAGAAATTTAACTGAAGAAAAAATTCAATCTTAAGGTTTACTGGTGGGGGCAAACTATAACGTGCTTTGCGAATCAAATCCGACAGAAAATTGTTTTTTGCCAGACATCCTCGTAAACTATGACTGTCACCTTCACATTCACTTTGGTTACTCCCTTCGGTTTGCAGCAGTATATTACGTGCAAATATACCTAATGGTGAATTTTTACTTTTCACCCAAAGATTCATATTCAAAAGAGATGCTCCAGTATCGTTGCCAGTACCGTTCTTTTCATCCTTTTGAGGAGCAATCTGAATTTGAATCCTCAAATCCGCTTCCTGAATACAATCTTTGAACTTATTAAATGACTGTCTCACAACCTCCTTAATTTTGTTTAAATTCACTCCTTCTCTATATTGAATGACTTCCTTTTGCCAATTTTCAATTTCATTAGCGAGGATCGGACTCTGCTCTAAAAATCTATGCCTACACCATTCTGAACAGGCAATCAGCGGACAAATTTCTTTTGAAACTGGTTTAATTGCGAATTCCTTTAAGTTTTCTCGAAGACGTAGCTCATTTTCGACAAATTCCTCAAAAACATTTCCGACAAACTCCTCAACAAAACTTCCACTCAAAAGAAAGGAATTGATAAAAAACAAACTCTCATCAAGTTGCTTCTTTAAAATGCATAACAATTTTTTTATAAATTCATTATATTTTTCTTCCCATTTCTGGTAAGTCTTAGGTAAAATAGGAAGAAAATTAGCCGAAGTCTCAGATCCCCCATTGCTGTATACAACGCGCTGAGTCTTAGAGCGAATTTTATTGTTAATCTTTACTACTAGATCCTGTGGATGGATATACCCACTCTTCAACTCGTTTGCGCTCCAATCCTCAAGAAGTTCCTTAAGTGCATTAGAAAATACACCTTCCTGTGCTGTTTGCTTTGCACGACAGGCAGCAATAGTATGAACGTCAATGTTCGCTCCTTCGACTCGTTGGTATTGCTGAATTACGCTTGAGGCAAATTGTGCAATATCTCCTGCACCACTTTGTGAATAACAAGTATCGATAATATAAAGAATTTGCGAGATTTTGACTCCCTTATTATTTAGGGGGCGGACTAAATTTTCAGTAGGCAGAGATGTCTGAGGAATTTTATTTGGATCAGTATCTTCCATCACAAGATAATGTCTATCCTGTTGATGGTACTCGCCATGACCAGAATAGTAGAAAATCACGCAATCTTTCTCGCACCGCTCTTCATTCTGAAGCCAGTCGGCGAATTGTTTTGTGAGATCGTCAGCCTTTGGATTCAGTTGAAGGTTGGTCAAAACCTGCTTATAGCCAAAATTTTTAGTAAATAAATCGATTATTCGTGTTATGTCTGTTTCAACACTAGCTAATTCATTATAGTCATCCGAATTCTTATAGTTACTTGTCCCACAAGCAATTAGATAATACCGATTTTTTCCCTCCATATCCCTCGCCCATTAATCAATCAACCCCAACTTAATAGCTGCGCCCGTTTCAGTCGCCGTCAGATAGTTCGTAGCATTGTGAGCAGTAGAACCGTTATCAACTAGCTTATCTTCTATCAATCCATTAAATAAAGGGTTTAGTTGTTTTTCCAAGGCAACAATATCTCCTGGATCAGCAATATTTACCCAATTTTTTACACTTCCCGGCCACTGACCTAAATTATTCTGGGGTGTCGGATCTAGTCGGTCAAAAATCAGCCGTTTTATGCCCAAGGGAGAACCTAGGGTAACAAAAACTTTAACAGGCCATTCTGGATGCTGGCACAACGTCTCGTAACAAACAATTGACCCTAAAGAATGACCTACAAGTACGCGGGTATCTTCATCAATAGCCTTTACAACTCGATCTCGAATCTGCTTTCTCATCTCCGGATTATGTAAGTAATCGCGAACTTGTTTGAGGTAGAAAATGACTATGTTCTCGGCAACACCACCAAAAAACTGAGAACCACTTAAGGCGCTTAGAGCCTTTTGAACAATTCTGGGCGTTGCCTTTTCTCTTGATACATCGCTTGGGCCTTTAATACCATCTTCTACTTTTGCCGCTTCTTCCCACCATTGTACAAGCAGTTCCTTCTCCCAGTCCGAGCCAATATCACTGGCATCATATTTAGGTATCCCAGTTCCTGACTTTGGGCTATCCCTGAACAAATCTCCGTAAAATGCACAGTGAAATTCATTATCATATTCTAATGTAGCTCCAACACGTTCCAAACCATCTTTGAGTGCTGGCAACCACTCGGCATGGATTGTATTGCTACCTCTAAATTCATGCTTAATACCATGAACACCCAGAATCTTAGCCATAGCTACCTCAAAGTGACAGATTAACTTTACAACAATTTGGATATTTTCTCTTCTCTTTTGTTTAAGTCCCGTTGAGCGTGGCAAAGCGTTGTGGTAACGTCGTAGTAGTATGTGGGAACGTATTGGATGATAATGGCATGACAGAACCCGAAACCAACGTTCCTGCAAACTACGACGAATCGTGGAAAGCGGCGATCGAGCAGTATTTTGAGGCATTTGTTAAATTTTTCTTTCCCGAAGCGCACTCTTGCATCGCGTGGGAACGGGGGTATGAGTTCCTCGACAAGGAGTTTGCGCAGATTGTCCAGGATGCAGAAATCGGGACGCGCTTTGTTGATAAGCTGCTTAAGGTGTGGCTTATAGAGGGAGAGGAAGCATGGCTACTCTTGCATATCGAACTGCAAAGCCAGCAGGACAGGGGGTTTGCCAAGCGGATGTTTATCTACCACTACCGCATCTATGATCGCTATGACCGCGAAGTGGTGAGTCTAGCGGTGCTGGGGGACGAGCAACCTAACTGGCGGCCCCAAGAATACGGCTATGGGCGTTGGGGCTGCGAGATGCGATTGCGGTTCCCCATCATCAAGCTGTTAGACTATACCTGGGAAACGTTGGAAGCGAGCGATAACCCGTTTGCGGTAGTGGTGATGGCGCACCGCAAAACCCAAGACACAACCCAAGCCGCAAGAGAGCGACTGCAATGGAAAACGGCGCTGAGCAAAGGGCTTTACAAACGGGGATACGAGAAACAAGATATTGTAGAGATATTTCTGGTATTAGACCGAATGATGAGGTTGCCGGAACCGCTAGAACTGATCTTTCGGGACACGATGAAACAATTCGAGGAGGAAAACCAAATGTCATATATCAGCAGCATCGAACGGATTGGGCGACTTGAAGGTGTGCAACAAGGTATTCAGCAAGGCGCTCAGCAAGAACGGCACGACATTATTTGCAATCTTCTCGTTAGTCGGTTTGGCGTTATTGACGAAGAGCTAGAGATAATCGTCAAACCATTAACAGACCTACCTACGTCTGATTTTAGCCGTCTACTGTTGCCCCTCTCGACCCTCTCACGGGAAGAGCTTCTCGCACGCTTCAGGCAGAACACGCCTCACTAAATGCGACGAAATTCTCCAGCTAAACGTCCAGCCGCTTGTTTTTGGGCGCTCAACTCTGTCAGTTTTATAATTATTTATTGAAACAGCACTACATTGAACGGTTCCAATTGTATTAGTATACGGCGAATGGTGCTATAGGATGGCAATCTGTCTTTCGGTGGGGCAAACAGTGGCACTAATTCGTCTCTGTAAACTTTGAGCCAATCACCCATCGCTAAGAACCCACGGTTCCCAGCAGCGATTTCAAGGGTGAAAAGCGCAAGGTAGAGGGCTTGTTGATGGCGTTGTCCTGCGGTACGGCTTGGGTCTGGTAAGTCCGCAAAGGCTTCTAGAATAGTAACTTGGGACATGATTTTCGTTTAGTAGATACCAGGACATAAGCTTACCATTAAACATCTTCAGGGGTTCTAACCCTCCCGTATTAGCCTGATAGCAATGAGCATGATAAAAAAGAGAGGCAGATGACTCTACTTCTCTGATTGAGGGATAAACGAATATATAGCGGTTCTCGTTCTAGTCACATACAAAACGCCCTCTCCCCCCTGCCCCTCT
>CAZZVG010000283.1:0-7140 GCA_964657295.1 Iningainema sp.
TTTCGCCCAATCCAGTAATTCTTCGTTTTCCTGAATAGCCTTGTCAATGTAAGGGTGGATAAAATTAAAATTAGAAAAATTTAATAATTCTTTTTCCGAATCATCTATCTGAAAATACAAGTCATTGGGACTAATAATATTGTCTTTCTCATCCAATATAAAAGGTACGGAAGCCAAATCTGTAGTTGAAACATTTTTTATCTGCAAATGCTCAATAATTTTAAAATTTAATTGAGGATTATTTTTGATAAGATTTTTATATTGTGGCGAATCCTCAAAAAGTCTACAGAGTGCTGTGTTATTAAAAATTTTAAATTGGAGATGCTTTAAATTACTTTTTTTTGCTAAAGAGTTACTGATAAAGTAACGTTGTGCGTCGAAGAATTGCCTTACACTTTCAGCAGGTATAACTCTAGTAATTTCTATTTCATCAAATATAGCTTGATGAACTTTTAGTAATCTGAAATCATGATCGCAAGGAAGAAATGCAATGTCTTTGATAGCTAAGTCAAATCCTTCATTAAATGCAGCTTGAGTTTCACTGGGTGAATAAGTATATTTACACGGAACAAGACTTGTTATTTGATTTTTATACCTCTCATTTTTAGCTAATTGAGCAATCCATGAAAAAATATAATAACCAAGTTTTTCAAAAATAAATATATTCCAAACATTGTCATGGTGAATTTCTTGGCGATTAGCTGTAGTGAGAAAATCAGCATTTACTAAAAATGGAAAACCGTACTCTTTGACGTTAGTTGGTAGATATGTGAACAATACTGAATTGTCTTCGTCTACTGATTCTAATTTTTTATCTTTAATTTGAGCAGCAAAACTAAGCTTAGAACGTTTGACTAATTTAAGTTTGTCTGGAACTTTCTGATCCCCTTCCATCTTATCCCGCACTTGTTGCGGAACATCAAATTCAAAGTCCTGAAGTAGCCAGTAAGTAGTTTCTTTATTCCTACTAATTTGATATTTATCACCTAGTTTACTCTTAATAATTTTAATATCAACTTTGAGATGATCAGTCAAACCAATAACATAAATATTTTCTACATGGCGTAAAAATAAAACTAGTCTTGGGTCTTGAAATAGTCTAGATAATTTAGTTTTATACTCTTCAATTTTTTCTCGTCCTACTTGAATAGCTGTAGCTACAGGAGATTTTAAAAACTCCTCGTATTGTATAATCTCAGAAGGATAATCTTTTCTATCCACCCAGATAGGTTTTATTTGCCAAGGAGTCTTATCAAGATTTGTGTGTCTTTTATCCTGTTTGTCAAATTTGAAGGAGAAGGAACCAGAGTTAATATATACGCACTCTGAATCAGCAAAAACAGATTTAAATCCAATTCCTTTGTAGCCTGTTTGTTCCGGATTATTCGACTTTGTGCTTTTGGAGATACTGGAAATTGCGTCTACGTTCTGGTAGTCGAAAGGCTGTCCGTTATGTAAAATAAGGAAATGCTCTTTGAGAACAACAAATTTTACATCTACTTTACCTTTTGGGTTAGGTAGGTCATCAGCATTTTGCAAAAGTTCAAAAATAAATCTTTCTGTCTCTGTATATAAATCACCCGTTAACCGAGTCAATGCATTGGCTAAATTTTCAGCGTCTCTTTCTGACTTCCCTGTTTCCTCAAAGATATTTTGAACAAGTTTTTGGGGTTCCTGCATAAGCCTCTTCTATTCAACTACTTATTAAAGTTTAATTGCACAGTATTAGAGACGAAATTGCTGTTCGTCTCAGTATTATTTACTTAAAGTTTCTTCTAAAAAGTTACTTATGCGACATGACTTGGTAATTTAGGATCATTTTTACCGTGTCTCACGCAGACTATAAACAGTTTTATTTGTACATTAGCTTAAGTAAATATACGTTTTAAATTATATCAAATACTCTTTCCTGATGTCAAACTGAATAATTCGCTGATGGTGCAGATTTAGTAGTTAAACGTCCAAAAACTTCAAATTGGTACTATCTTCTTTAGTAAAAGATAATACATTTAGTTCCAAGTAAGCATAATGTAGCAATTATTTATTGCTTCCAAGTAATACTGTCTTCAGGAATACCATCAGGGTAATCATGCATAGTAATGAACTGAACACCGCTTTACTTTAAGATTTGGGAGGGGTTTGATACCCACCAAATCGCCGATGCATGGGGAGTGGTAGGTCAAGAGCATCGGTGAGAGGTTAAGGTGCTCAACCATTTGTCAATAAGCAATAATGCTTATTCTTCCCCTGCTGCCCTTGCTCAAGAACAGCTTCCCCTACTTGCCTTAACCCGGCAATTTTGGGTTGGTCAAGTACTAGGTTCTGCGAATTTTATAATACATTGTTAGTAGTAGGTGACTTGTGTCAACCTCTGGCAGCTTTGTCCTGGGTATAGCTTTGAAAGCTTGATAAGGCACGTAGACCATGTGCCTTATTAAGGGTATCACACCTGATAGTTGCTTGACATAAGTTGAAAAGCAAAGATAGATAAGATGCAGAATAAAGAAAGCAAACTTTTCCGTACTGAAGCGCTAGAGCGCCTGTCTTCACCCGAACAACTAGATCGGATGATGCAGATTGTCAACCCCCAAGCCTGGATGCCTTTAGCTTCTATGGGCTTTTTGGTAGTTGTAGCTGCTACTTGGAGCGTAGTCGGACGTATTCCGCTCACTGTCACGGGTTCTGGCGTGTTGTCTCGACCTCGTAATGTGGTACAATTTCAAGCACTTGGTGGTGGTCAATTGTTAACCTTGAACATCAAGCCAGGAGATGTTGTTAAGCAGGGTCAAGTACTCGCGCTCATCGACCAATCTAATATCAAGCAACAACTACAACAAGAGAAATCAAAGTATATCCAATTGCAAGAGCAAAACCAAGACACCGATAAGCTTCAAAAGCAGCAAACAACGTTGCAACAAACAACTCTTGAACAACAGCAAAAAGACTATGAAGAAAGCCTGCGTCGAGAGTCAGTATCACCAAAGCTCCACTCGGAAACAATCAAAGCGTTAGAGCAAAAACGCAAAAGCTTACAGCAAAGCTTGTCCAGAGAAAAAGTAGAGCCAGTGCTGTACAAACAAAATCTGGCAGCACTTGCAGAAAAACGTAAAAGTCTCTTGGAGCGTTCATCACAACTGAGATCATTGTTGCGAACCTTAGAAGAACGAGTGTCAACTCGTCGCAGTCTCTTTGAGCAAAAGGTGATTAGCCAAGATACTCTGCTGCAATCTCAGCAGGAGTTATTAAACCAAAAGGCACAAGTATCAGATATTCAAACACAACTGAAAGACATTGAAGTTCAAAAAACCAATGCAGAGCGAGATTACCTACAAAATCTGAATAAATTTGACGACATAAACAATAATATTCAAGAAATTCAAGTTCAAAAAACTAATGCAGATCGAGATTATTTGCAAAATTTAAATAAACTGGACGAGATTAAAACCAAACTTAAAGATATACAAGTCCAAAAAACCAAACTGGTTCAACAAGATTTAGAAAAGTCCATCAACAAAATAAATCAAATTCAGGAAGTGAGACGTAAGATTGCTTCCTTAAAGCTGCAATTAGAGCAAAATAGCCAAATTATTAGTAAATATGATGGTCGCGTCTTAGAAGTCAGTGGACTCCCCGGTCAAGTTATTAGTGCTGGCACCCGTATTGGAGTGATTGAAGCGGAAGATCCATTAGCTCAATTGGAAAGTCTTGTTTACTTTGCTGATAAGGATGGCAAGCTTTTAAAACCTGGTATGACTGTACAGGTGACACCTAGCGTTGTCAAGCGCGATCGCTACGGTGGAATTATTGGAGTCGTCACGAAAGTTTCTCCCTTTCCTGTAACAATTCAAGATATCACAGCACAAGTCGGCAATGAAGATCTCGCAAAGAGCCTTGCTAGTAGTAACGCCGCTCGCGTGCAAGTCTTCATCCAACTACAAAAAGATCCAACCACCGTCACAGGCTACAAATGGTCTTCCTCGAAAGGCCCAAATCTTACCCTCTCATCAGGTACAACTACGCAAGTCCGAGTTAAAGTTGGAGAAGTCGCACCAATCTCTTACATCATTCCGATTTTTCGCTCTTTGACTGGGATTTATTAAGCTACTCCCGAATCGGTAAAAGATTACCGATCATCTTTTTGATTTACAAGAGCGTCCACAGCGAGGGAGCGGTTAAACCTATAGGATTAAACTAATGGCAAAATTGTAAACAAAAGCGATACGGCGATACCGCCGTTGCCAAAGGCAATCGCATGAGCCTAGGAAACTTGCTTTGATCGCTTAGGAGGCGCGGATAATCATGACAAAAGCAACTTTGACCGATAATGTCTTCGATATCGCCATCATTGGGGCAGGTCCAGGTGGACTCTGCGCCGCCCATGCTTTAGCAAAGCAGGGCTTCACGATTGGGGTTTTTGAGCAAGCCCATGTGTTACGACCGATCGGCGCGGCCCTAGGATTGGGTGAAATGGGCTACGCTGCCCTAGCAGAGATCAGTACCGATCTGGCTCACCAGGTGCGGGCATTGGCGGTGAATCCCAAACGGCAGATGTTGATGCGACCAAATGGCGAGGTTCTTTTTGCTGATGAATCCCCACTCGCTGGGACAGACTTCACCTGGCTAGGCTGGTACAACCTACAAACTTGTCTTCACAAGGCACTGCCCACGACAGTATCGTTTCATCTCAACCATACTCTCACTGGTTTCACTCGGGATTCAGACCAGGGTGAAAAGCAGTTGCGCTTGCAGTTCCGTCAACAAAGAGATGTCTGTGCTCGAGTGTTAATTGGTGCCGACGGTTACAATTCTGTAGTGAGAAAGATCACCGTTGCAGATGGTGCTCCTCTTTATACAGGAACTATGACCTGGAGAGGGATTGTCGAGCGGAAAAATCTGATACCGCTTGCCGATCCCTTTGTTGAAGCTGCCGGATTTCAACTTGTGGTCGGAGAGAAAAAGAATTTCTGGATCATGGATGTGGGTCCAAAATTGATTGCCTGGGGCGGCACGGCCCCACATTTGAATCAGGTAAAAAGTGTATCGGCGCTAGAAACAGTGCTCCAGATATTCAAGCAATGGCCGCCTCTGGTTGAACGGATGATTCGGGCTACTGACCCTAAGGCTATCGTCGAAACGGGTGTCTTTGATAGAGAGTCAGTGCCTTCTTGGGGGGATGGCAGGCGTGTGACTCTGCTAGGGGATGCGGCCCACCCAATGCGACCATCTCTCGGGTTGGGTACAACCATGGCCATACAGGATGCGATCGCCCTAGCCAAGAGGCTTGCCAGTACCGATCTAGGTGATAGCGAACGACTCGGCATTGCTATGAGCACTTATGAGCAGGAGCGAATCGCGATCACGGCTCCGTTACAGCAACAAGCCCGACAGGCTGGTGCTGAATCCCATGCAGATGATCAGGCTGATCGCTTGACTGAAGCATTTGTTGCTGCACTGGCAGCTCGCAGGCAGGCGGCTCAAAAGTTTTAAAGTATTAACTTTCCGGCGTTGCTGATTATTTACATTGGATACTCCTAAAACGAGAGGATATGAAGGTAGGGGGTAGTCAGTTTGGTGTTAAGTGGGGAACCATGTAATTAATAGTACTTTCATCTGATGCCGCAGTGCTGTGCATCAGGCAATCGGAATCTTTCTTTTTCATCAATAATAAGGTGTGCAAGCACCCGATTCCTCCCCAAATACCCCCACCTACTACCTACCTATCGCTCAAAATCAACTCAACTATGCCTATTGCCTTGATTAATCGAATTTTACAGCGATCGCTTTCAAGTCGTGTTCGTACCCCCACATTACTGCAAATCGAAGCAACGGAATGCGGTGCAGCAGCGCTGGGAATTATTTTAGGTTACTATCATCGTATCGTCCCCTTGGCAGAACTACGGCGCGAGTGTGGCATCTCGCGAGATGGTAGCAACGCCATGAATATCGTCAAAGCTGCCCGAAACTATGGACTAAACGCCAAAGGTTTTAAAAAGGTATTATCCAGTCTCAACACCCTTCCCCCCCCTTACATTGTCTTTTGGAATTTCAACCACTTTCTCGTGGTGGAAGGATTCGGAAAAAACTGCGTCTACCTTAACGATCCGGCCACGGGACGACGGACAGTTTCACTAGAAGAGTTGGATCGTGCTTACACTGGTGTCGTTCTGGTGATGGAACCAGGCGCGGATTTTCAGAAGGGAGGTAAAAAAAATGACATTCTCTCCGCCCTAGCTGATCGCTTGAAAAACTCGCAGGGAACCATTCTGTTCTGCTTTGTAGCAGGGTTATTACTGACAGTCCCTCGGTTAGCTGTGCCCGGTTTTACTCAGGTGTTTGTTGATGAAATTCTGATTTCAGACCGACAAGACTGGATACGACCGTTAGTTTTAGGAATGGTTCTCACTGGGATACTGCGGGCACTGCTGGCAAGGTTACGGCTTACCTACCTGCGCTTGCTGATGCTGAAGTTGTCAGTCACAATGTCAGGGCAGTTTCTTTGGCATATTCTACGCTTGCCAGTTGGGTTTTATGCTCAACGCTTTGCAGGTGAAATTAGCTCTCGTATGTCACTTAACGACAAAATTGCGGATATACTCTCAGGTCGCCTTGCTACCACCGTCATCGACACAGTGATGATGGTCTTTTACTTTCTAATTATGCTTCAATATGACTGGGTACTAAGTACGATCGCGGTTAGTTTTGCCGCTCTCAACTTTTTCGCCCTACAGTATCTATCGCGGACTCGTGTTGATGCCAATATGAAGCTAGCAGCTGAATACGGTAAAGTCAATGGGGTGGCGATCGCACTGATCCAAAATATAGAAACAGTCAAAGCGAATGGGCTTGAGTCCGACTCATTTGCTAAATTCGCCGGCTACTATGCCAAAGCACTCAACGCCCAGCAAGAATTAGCTTTACAAACTCAAATTCTGACAATAATCCCCACCGTTTTAACAGCACTAACCACCGCTTCAATCGTAGTTGTCGGCGGCTTCCGAGTAATGAATGGCAGCCTAAGTATTGGGATGCTCGTCGCTTACCAAAGTTTAACAGCTAGTTTCCTAGAGCCTGTCAACAGCCTCGTCAATTTCGGCAGTCTATTGCAAGATTTAGAGGCTGACTTAAACCGCCTTGATGACG
>CAZZVG010000284.1:0-7112 GCA_964657295.1 Iningainema sp.
CTTTGATCAAATTTTAACTGCGGTAGGATCAATTGAAGGTGTCAGTGGATTTGCTCTTGAAGTCGGTGAACAGAAAACTTACGGTAGCTGGGAGCAGTTCAAGCAATCTGTGCTCAAGAAGTCTCGCTTAAACCTGAACCAAATTAACAGTGGAGTGGTTGAGTATCAAGGAGTTTCGGGACTCGTGAAACTTCAATATCAGCGATGGGATTTACCCAAGGTTTGGAGTCAGGGGCAATATCATGATTGGCGCAATCACTTCGCTGTGTACCAAAATGCTGATGGTACTAAAGCGCCAGTTTATCTGGGATGGAAGTCTGGCAAGCTACTAGTTGAAGCTGGTGGACACAAGTTCCAAAGTCAACTCTAACGTACTGGTTGCACTGTAGTTGCGGCTACCAGACATCCTGATCGCTTTAGGTGTAAATTTTCCGACAATACATTGAGGATTGCTATATAGCTTGTTCACTATCTTCTGGCAGAGTAAGTTCTAACTTTAGACAGTTAGCACCATCAACCTGCAACTGATATTCTACTTTATCAATCAAACGATTGATAATCAGCCAACCGTAGCCACCTTCTTGCTTATCTGTAGGGCTAGGAGGCAAGTAATTAGATAAATCAAAACCGTTGCCACGATCCCAAACTTCTAGAGCGATATCTCGATCTTTCAGTTCCAAGCGAATCAAAACTGGCAAATAAGGTTGATCCTTATGCGCGTGACGTACTACGTTTGAGTAAGCTTCAACCAAAGCCAAACGCAAACGAGTTGATTGCTTTAGCCAATCAACAGATCCTTTAAATTCAGCTTCTAAACATCCTAGCAACCAGTTTTCCACAATAGTTAAAAATTTTAAGTGACTTGGTACATGAATCTCACTTTTCATCGCTTTACAAAACCTCTAGCGAGAGTATAGTTTGGTCATCTTCTTGAACTTGGTTATCTGCTTGGATGCGAGCAAGTAAATGATTAAGAGATAGTGGCTGAGTTTCCGTTTGTAATAGTTGCCAAAGACCTTCTATATTTAACATAGAATGTTTCTCTAATTGAGGACTATCAACTGATGAGGTGGTTAAGTCATCTTTTATTAAAACCTGAGCTTCAGTAATACCATCACTAGCGAGTAGTAAAATATCTCCAGCAGCAAGAACCAATTCACCGGGCAATGCCTCCCACTTAGGTAAGATTCCCAAGGGAATACCACGAACCTTCAAGCAATGGGGGTTTGTTTTCACATTGTCCTGGCACGACCTCAGGAGAGGATAAATGTGACCGGCATTTGCGTATACCAATTCTTTAGTTGTCAGCGTATAACGAGCTAAGAAAAGGGTAATGAAGCAATTATTGCTGATTAAGTCATCGCTAAGAGCATAGTTAAGATTCTGCATGACAATATGCGGCATCGCTGGAGTTTCTTGAGACAACTCGCGGCGCAACACAGAAATGGCACTCGCCATGAACAAAGCAGCCGGGACGCCTTTACCAGAAACGTCACCGACGGCTAACCACAAATCCCCTTTTGGATGGACAAAAACTTCAAAAAAATCTCCTCCTACTTCACGAGCAGGATAGCAGCAAGCTTGGACCTTCGCTCCCTTGATATCAGGCAAACTTTGACGCAACAAATTATTTTGAATTTGGCGTGCCACCTCCAACTCAGCGCGAATCTGCGCTTGGTTTTCTTGGAGACGTTGGTAAAGTTTTGCTTGAGAAAGGGCTAATGCGGCTTGTTCGGCAACTCCTGTGATTAATTGTACATCCTCAAGTTGCCAGGAGCGATCGCTTCCCTGCTGGTAGAGTGCAAGAACAGCGAGCAAATGTTGCTGATATATCAGTGGTACAACGAGTTGTTGGTAGGAATAACTGTCATTTGTCTTCTGAGCAAGTTGATAGGTGCGGGTGCCAAGAACTTCAAAGATCGAAGAGTCGGGTTCAAAAGGGTAACTCGCTCCAGGGAATTTTGGATCTTGGTAAAAGAACTCGTCCAGTGTCAGGGTATTGCCCTCCACAGGTTTCAACAGACAATAGCTTGCTTCAAAGGTCTGTCCAATTGTTGCCACAATTTTCTGTAGCATACTGTGATAGTCTAGAGATTCTCTAATTGCTGTTGTCACAGCATTAAACAAAGATTCTCGTCGAAGGGCGCGACGTAACTCGTGTGTCCGTTTTTTGACTACACGATACGTATCAGTAGCTTGCCCAACTATAGCCTTAAGTCTGTCTGGTTTCCATGGTTTGGTAATGTACTTAAAGACTTGACCAGAGTTAATTGCATCTACCAAATCTTCAACATCAGTAAAGCCTGTCAGCAAAATGCGAATCGTATCGGGGAAAAGCTCTACCGTGCGACGGAGAAATTCGGTGCCGTTCATCTCTGGCATTCTTTGATCAGAGATAATCACTGCCATCTCGCCAACGCTCTCCAAGATATTCAAAGCACTGAGAGCATCATGTGCTTTGTATACTTCAAAATCTCTTCTAAAAGTCCGGTAGAGTAAGTCTAAGTTATCCGGTTCATCATCTACCACCATCAGCTTTAGTTTGCTTGCCTCTTGTTCTGTCATACTTGGCTTCACTTTACAAATACTCTAATAGCGGGATGGGACTATGCCGATCCATCCCGATAATTAACGAACAATAAAAAAAGCAATAGTAAAGAGATACGCTCTTTGAACATATAACTTTTGCAATGTCATTCAACTTATTAGTTTGTTAAGAATTCTCACACCCCAAATGCACTTTATCCTACTAACCCAGAACGCAAGGCACGAACTGCTGCTTGAGTGCGGTCATCAGCACAAAGCTTGTTTAAAATATTTCGGACGTGAGTTTTTACAGTCCCGACTGTGATGTAAAGTCTTTCCGCAATTACTGCGTTGCTACAACCTTCCACAATCAGCTGTAATACTTCTAATTCTCTTTCTGTTAAGGTATAGGGGTCGATCACCTCCCGCTCGTCTATATAGTCTGGGCTGTTTACTGGTAATTTAGTATCAGATGATACTACCTCAGGTGTTTGAGGATTTTGTTGTGCTTGTTGTAAAACGATCCGCGCGATCGCCGGATCGATCCAAGCGTTGCCATTGTAAGTGACTCGCACGGCTTCCAGCAAATTATCAAACTTGATATCCTTCATACAGTAGGAGTCCGCCCCTGCTGCAAAAGCTGCCAATACCGCTTCTTTGTTATCCCTTAGCGTCAAAATCAACACCTTAGTTGCTAATTCTTCTCCACTATCTACTGATTTGAGTTCTCTTGTCAGCTCTATACCGTCTTTATCTGGTAACCCGATATCTATAATCGCAATATCCGGTTGTAGCAGTTTTAACATTTTCATTCCCTCCATCGCATTAGCCGCTTCACCGACAACTTCAATTTCATCCTTTTTCTGTAATAGTGCAGTGCGAATGCCCACACGGGTTAAATCATGGTCTTCAATCAGCGCAACACGAATTTTATTCATGGTCCATTTCCACCCGTTAAACTCTAAGCTGTAAAATCGAGTTTACTAAAAAGTCTGTTAGAGATGTAGTTCTAAAAGTTTCTATCCTAATCTACTGGGAATCGACGATAAGAAAGCAGGGGAGAGCAGGCAAAGAAATTGCCAAACAATCAAGCCATATGATGTATAGCACCATTTACTCCCTCTTCCCTAGTAGTCTGTCAACCTAAAATTGACGGGTTAGGGCAAGCAGGGGAGGCAGGGGAAGCAGGGGGGAAAGAGATTTTTCTTGATGCTGTTAACCCGGCTTTCATTGACTTGACAGACTACTAGCCTTAAGAGCAAAGAGCACCGGACCTCTGCCTTTCTCCAAATCTTTTATAATTAAAAGTGGTGTGAGGCCGATTGTAAGTAGGTTTATGTCTAGACAGCCTAAAGAGTTTTCGGTGTTGGGGTTACCAGTTCATGTGATGACTAATTATTCACGCTGGTTGCTAGAATGTTTGCTGCAAAAAAGAGGAATTCATGTGGTGACGCTGAATGCGGAAATGACAATCACTGCAGAGCGGAACACAATACTTGCCAAGATCATCAAAAATGCTGAACTTGTCATTCCAGATGGAGCAGGTGTGGTTCTTTACTTACGTTTGTTCCTTTGGCAAGATGCAAAAAGAATTCCTGGGATTGAATTAGCAGAAAGTCTTTTGCGAGAAATTGGCCAACACAGGGCTGATGCAAAGGTGTTTTTCTACGGAGGCGCGCCCAAGGTAGCCGCAACCGCAGCAGAATATTGGGTTTCTCAAATCCCTAGTCTCAAAGTAGCAGGTACTCATTCTGGCTATCATTCAAAAGCAGAAGAAGAACAATTGTATCAAACTCTTGCTCGACTACAGCCTCAAGTGATTTTTGTTGGTTTGGGAGTTCCGCGTCAAGAGTTATGGATTGCACAAAACCGCCATTTATGTCCCGAGGCAATTTGGATCGGCGTTGGTGGTAGTTTTGACATTTGGTCGGGGACTAAAACTCGTGCTCCTGCATGGTTGGGAAATAATAATTTGGAGTGGTTATATCGGCTTTATCAAGAACCCTGGCGCTGGCGGCGGATGTTAGCTTTGCCCGAATTTGCCCTCAAAGCTTTGGTTTATCGGTTGAAAGCCATTTAATTGTCATTGGTCATTGGTCGGTCGTGAATAAATATTAAACAATAACCAACATTGGACAAAGGAAAAAGGACAAATGACAAATGACAGCGACGGGGCAAAGAGTCTTCCATCTGTAGAAGAAATGTGAAATAAGTATTCCCAGGCAAAACCTGGGAATACTTATTTCATATTCAAATGAGCACAAACCGATGACAGTATTAACACCTAATACGACAACTGCTGAATCGCCCAATCTTCAAGAGCGTGAAAATGCTGTTGTGATGGTGCAATTGCAATCTGTGACGAAAACCTATGCTAACGGGTCGAATGCCCTGTTGGATGTGAATCTAGAGGTAAAACAGGGAAATTTTCTATTTATCACAGGACCAAGTGGTTCTGGTAAATCGACGCTTTTGAAATTATTGTATGGCGAGGAGTTACCAACGCAAGGAACTGTGATTGTTGATCGCTGTAACATCGCAACTCTTAACGGCGATCGCTTGTCATTATTAAGACGGCGTATTGGCATTGTGTTTCAAGATTACAAACTGATTCCACAGCGGACGGTGGCCGAAAATGTGACTATGGTGCTGCAAGCTCAAGGTTATACCCGCTCTGAGATTCAACGGCGTTTAGAACCGACTCTGAAGCTTGTCGGTTTACTCACCAAAGCTGAGTGTTTCCCAGATCAACTTTCTGGAGGAGAGCAACAACGGGTAAGTATTGCCAGGGCGATTGTGGGAACGCCACCGTTACTTTTAGCTGATGAACCAACTGGAAACCTCGATCCGGATAATTCTTGGCAGGTGATACAGATCCTTCGGAAGTTAAACTCCTTTGGTGCGACAGTCATTGTCACAACCCATGACGAACAATTACTGCGGCGGTGCAATCATCCAATCGTACAAATTAACAATGGGCGCTTGTGTTTCATCTAAACTGGACAATCCAAAATTCGTGCTACGCATATCAGCTTAAAGGACAGCCAAGGATACTCAGGTTCAGTACGTGACCACCTGTTACTAAATATACGTCTGTAGATGCAGCACCTAGCTGCCGTACTAGCGAACCCAAGCGATCGCGAAAGGTTCGACCTAAGGGATACTCTGGAACAACTCCCCAGCCCGTCTCTTCCGCCACAAAAATCATCGGGGCAGCAACTAACCGTACAGTCTCTAAGAACTCTCGCACGGTATTTTGCCAGATGACCTCATCAAGTTCTAACAGGTTAGCAACCCAAGTTCCTAAAGAATCTACCAAAAAACAGGTATTTGGCTTAACTTCAGCAAGAGTTGCAGATAATTCACGCGGCACTTCCAATGTTACCCAATCTTGAGAACGGCGTTGTTGGTGTTGTTGAATGCGTTGCTGCCATTCAGTATCCGTGGAATCAAGAGTAGCCGTTGCTACATAGATAACAGCTTTGTGTGACTTGACTGCTAGAGTTTCTGCCCATTCACTTTTTCCTGAACGTGCTGGTCCAGTTACTAAGATGATTTGATTCACCCTCTCCCCCAGTATGCTTACTCAGTGCCAAACACTTCTTAATCTATCTGTATGTAACTACAGACTAAAGTTTACCAGCAAGTTAGCAGTGATAACATCAAATACATGAGGTATAGCACGGCAAGTTGAGAAAATTTTATGAAAGCAGGCTTAAAGCGCATTGAGGCAACTCTACATGATTTGGAAATTCACGACACTGCTACCGTTACTGAACCAAGTAGTTCAACAAAGCAGTCTTTTTCATTCAGAATCAGCGTCTCCGCATTACAAGACGCAACAGATGGATCTTTGATATCTGAAGAACCTCCCACAAAACCACAAGAAAATTTACTTACTCAAAATACCTCTGTACAAACTTTTCCAGTACAAGAAAACGGAGGCAAAGTCCCAAGCCTACCCAAATTCAAAACTCCTAACTTTACAAGTCATCACAACGCAGCTAATCCAGCATTAGCAATGAATTTGTTGCAAGAAATTCAGCAAAGTGTTGTTTCTTGGCAAAAAGAACTACAAAAAATTATCCGACAAATTCAAGATATTTACTTAGAGGGACCGATTGTCAATGGTTGGTTGGAGTCACATGGCAAAGAACCAGTTGCAGAAACCGAAGGAACTACAACACTGCGGTCAGCAGAAGTTGACAGCCTCATGGGTAATGTAGAAGACATTTCGATAACACAAGAGAACGCATCCTGTCAACTACCCCGTGCAGGTTATAGCCTCTGTGGTTTAGATGACAATGGCAAAGTCTGGTCGCGTCCATGCCCACCAGATCAGGTCGTTAGTGTAAGTATGGCGATCGCCCGTTACCAAAAGCTACGCCAACTGTTGGGTCGCAAGCAGTATCTAGAAACCCGCTTAAGTCAACTGGCTGAAAGTCTTGTGATTTTGCGCGGTCACCTTCAAGAACCATGAATTAAAAAATATCTCCGAAAAAACTCGGTTGGTGAGTTAAGAAATTTTAGTATAAATTAGCGTAAGAGCAAATTAGTGCGTGGGTAGTCGTTAGTTGGTAGAGATC
>CAZZVG010000285.1:0-7110 GCA_964657295.1 Iningainema sp.
CACCACCTGTACCACCGCCTGTACCAAGACCTTGATGGTCAACATTAGAGGTACTTCCTCCGTGATGCGATGAGCCGCCTCCCTTTAGTACAAGAAAAAGAAGTAAGGCAAGAGCGCCACCTCCGAGAAGCCAACCTGTTGGGAAACCGCCCCCAGATCCCTGTTGCACGAATACGTCTCCTACAGGGATGGAAGGGACATCTAAGGCGATCGCGTCTGGTTGTAATAAGACTGGACTGGTTGTTGCAAAAGAATCTCCAGGGACAGTTCCCCCCACAATCTGATCAAACTCTTTTGGAACCCCAAGATTTGGACGTCCGTACTCTCCGCCATTTGGCGAATATGGAAAGGACAGTAGCTTGAGAATGCTATCTTTAAGTTGTGCCTCGTCTTGACCGTTTAAAGCCTGCAACCCATTAGACAGGTTATTTAAATAATACTTTGTCACATCTGGCGCTAAACCCAGAGACTGAATCTGTTGCTGAACGTTAGGAATTTTTGCAACCTCCTCAAGGAGGAGACGTCCATAGGAATATTTTAAGTCTAACAATCCGTTACGAAGGCTGAGTGAGTTCTCAGATCCCGATAACGGTGACCAATAAAAGTTTTTGGTGACGAGTCCTATACCGTCAACAGGAGTTGGACCTAAGGAATTGCCAAGAAGATATCGGTATCCATCCACAATTGATGGAGAGTCTTGTTGCCAAAATGAGGCGTAAGGTACGTAAGACAGATTGGGATTATTACCGTAGAAGGAGGCAAAATTGTTTAAGTTTGCTTGTCCACCAGCTGCTTGGACAAGCAAATTGTGATAGTTAGCTCCATTATTAGACTCAACTATTTGCTGGAGTACTGCTCCAGTTTTGTCGCAACTAAGACCAAATCCTATACTACATGAGGAAATGCCTCGTAATTGACTGAGATTCTGCCCTGAAAGCTGGTATTGGAGATACTCAGACTCAAGTCCAGGTTGCACACCATAGCGTCCAATGTTTAATTGGGCAGAAGCAGACTGGCACACAGTCATCATTGCTGCACTAAACGAAAAAGCAACTACGATTTTTTTGATGCAAGATTTTAACAAGATAAACCTCCAAAGATTTTTTAGGTAAAGAGTTTTGTAAATATTTAAATGACTTGGGAGAGTTCTCCCTAGTCCCATTTAGCCAGTAAGATAAGTTTGTCAAGCACGAGTAAATTAAGTTACTTAAGACATACTGATGTTGATCGTAATTGCCGTACCTTTAAGTTGTCCTTGTGGAAGATTGTGGTATAAAACAAGTCCACGATTCTCTTGATCGAAGAGGTATCCACGTAGTGAAGTCGGTATTTTTCCTTGCTTTACTAAGGAAATAAAGGATTCCAAGTATCTATGTATACCTAGACGTGTATCTTCTTTTGCTTTCGTATAATTACTGATAAGCATCATAAACAAGTCCAAGCTGCGGTTGTCTTGCCCCGAAATCAAACTGCCATTCTCCAGAAAGGAGCTGGCTATCAGCTTTCCATCAATTTGTTGAACCTTGAAGAGGGTATAGTAGTTCCCTTGCTTGCGAGGATCGCTGATGTAACAAGACCAAGAACCGTCTTTGTTCTGTGTAAAGCCTTGCTGTGCTAAGTATGAAAGTGGAGAATTTCTTTGCTCACCCACTGGTGGGGGCAACATATCTTCTACTTTATTATTGGAAGAGCAAATCCTAGAGGTCATCTGCTGTTGGGGAACAGTGGGAGTATCAACAGCTATTGCAACGCCAGACATAGCGGCAAGCGCAGACACTTGAATAGTGAATGCACTAAGCCAACGAACAAATGTATTCATGTTCATTCCTAATAAGTTAATTAGAGGACACCAACTGCATTTTACTTAGAGGGTATCCTCATTTAATTCCTTGTACCTAGATAGAAACATTTTGAAAATGTTCCAGATAGGTAGATTATACTACGAATATTTTCGGATTTAAGGAATTTCCCTAAAAAACTTAGGGGTTTTTCAGATGTACGCAATTTTTGATGTGAAACGTTACTGATAAGCGTGTTAAGTGGTACGTGACCACATTATTAGGACAGTCATCAACTACTTTGCTGCTTTACACTCAATCTGTTTGATTAATCATTTTTGTCATCGAACCCCACTGCGATTAAAGCTAGGCTTATATTCCTTGTCACTTGCCGCGCCAACGGAAGGAGTCATCAGGAAAATCTTTCTTTAAGGGGAGTTAGGGTACTAGAGTATGTAAATGAGTCATTAAATCAGATTTGATATTTGATATTATAGATTTCTTTTTCTAATATGCACATATCTAAAGAAAGATATTATTTTTTGGTAACAAATAATTTATAACAGGCTATTTGCTTGATATTAATAAATACATTACTCAATGCGAAAAAATACTTAATGTCAAGCTATTTGCGTGGTATTAAGTATATCTTATTTTATTTGTTTGTTACCATACTAATTATTCCGTAAAAATCTAAGATCTGTGCCAAGCTTTCGTAAAGTAAGAACATTATTTTGCTAAGAGATTGTAAATATAGCGGATTACAGATAAGTCAGGTACATTCGTAGGGGCGAACGGTGAGACAGCCCTGAACGTGTTCGCGCAGCGTCTCCGCTTGGGTGGGGACTGCGATCTTCGTAGCTTCGGCAAGAGCGTCAGGGCGAATAGCCCCGATAATTTGGTGTACCTTATTCAAATGAAAACCGCTATATTGCTCAGGATCACTGAGAATGTCAAGGATTGATAGATCTTATCCTCGTAATCTCCGTGTCTCAGTTTCAATTTAGCTCAGTCATTTGTCAGTGGTCGATCGCATTAAGACTCGTCTATTAAGCCAATGTTACCGATTGACAAAATCCCGATCTTAAAGCTATTCTCGAGAATACAAACAGCCATCAAGGTAATATACATGAAAAAGGAGTATATTAGACATCTCTAAGCAATTAATTATGCGTTTTTTGAAATCCTTGCTCTTAGGCGAACAGTGAGACAGCCCTGTTCGCGCAGCGTCTCCCCTTGGGAGAAGGTTTCCCGACCTAGGGGACTGCGTTAGCGTTAGCGACGAAGGAGCGTCACCCGAAGGGCAGTACGCCCCAACATCATTTCTCGCTTATGTCGATTGATTACCGTTATTCTTCCACCTACAGGAACAAATTTATGTAGATAAGGTTGGCAAAATGTGATGACTACTAAGTATTCTCTGTTGATAGCGATCGCAGGTAATACATATGTCGTTTATGAAATAAGTTACACCAGTGCCTGTATGTGAAGAGTCTTTACAGGATAAATCATAATAGTACAAATTCATTAACGTCTGCACAACATTGTCACCAAATTAGGTTATGCAGATTTCGCATAAATATCCCCGACTATTGCGTTGTATGTATTTATTTTGATACCCTTTGCAGAGGGTGAGAGGGAACTTCTAAGAGGTCATGAAATCTACTGCCATTACAAAAATGCTCCATAGTATAACATTTCTGGGCGTACGATGAGATGAGCTTGCACGCAGGTGCTCTCGGAAAATAGGGCTAGCTTTTATACCCTGTCTGAATTATAGATGTGGCACTTCATAGTGACACATCCTCAAGATCTATCAGAATTTTTCCTAGTAAAGAAAATTGTACAGACAATCAAAGCCCGATCATTAAGTTATACAGGTGGCACCGAATGGACTTGCGTGAAAATTTAATTTTTGCTTGCTCCGGCTACATGAAAAATGATAGTTTCCATAGTTTTGAGTAACTCTTGCTCATTATAAGGTTTAGAGAAGTAAGCTCGCGCACCTAATTGCATTGCTAGTTGCCGATGTTTATCACTGCTACGAGAAGTCAGCATGGCAATTGGGATATTTCTAAAATCATCGTTTGATTTTACACGACCTAAAAAGCCATAACCGTCGATGCGAGGCATTTCAATGTCACAAATCACAGCTTGGACTTTTAAACCACTCTGAAGTTTTTCCAGAGCATCTTGACCGTCTTTAGCTTGTTCCACTTGATACCCTCCTTTTTCAAGAGTCATAGCTAAGAAACGCCGGACATTAATCGAGTCATCTACGATTAAAATTGTACCTCTTTGGTTTGTTGAAGATAGTGCTAGTTTGTCATGATTCGGTGTGAGAAAAACTGACTTTAACTTTGCTGTTGGAAGTTGATTGATTCTAGGTGTGCGATCGTGACTGGCAATCCAATACAGTAACTCGTTGACGTTAACTAATGCCACAACCCGACCATCACCTAAAATTGTACTATTGCTGAAACCAGCAGGCAGAGGTATATTTCCCTCAACATGGCGGATAGCCACTTCCTGTTCCCCCCAACAACGATCTACCTGCACGGCTACGGATTGATAGCCCTGGTTAATGAACAAGACACTTTGAGAATTAATTGCCGGAGGAGTTTCTAAATTTGGGTTGTCGTAGCGAGGGCAATTAAACTCTAAGTAGTTTTCAAGACGAACCAATGGTAACATCGAGCCTTGCCAATCTAAGACTTCGTTGCCACCAGGAACTGATAAAATCGACTCATTCTGAAGTAGCGAAATTTCGGAAACAACGTCTGTAGGGAATGCCAACAGCATTCTGTTACTTTCTACTAACAAAACTCTTGTCACTGAGAGTGTAAAGGGCACTAATAATGTAAAGGTTGTTCCCACTCCCAAAGCCGTATCAACTTTGACATCTCCTCGCACCAGTTTAAGTTTACTGCGAACCACATCCATACCGATCCCGCGACCGGATAATGTCGTCACCTGTTCTGTGGTACTAAAGCCTGGTTCAAAAATCAGCGATAACACTTCTTCATCAGTAGCCTGAGCGAGCAGAGTCGATTCTAACCCCATTGCAAGAGCTTTTGTCCGAATTCCATCTAGAGAAATGCCACGACCATCATCTCTGATAGTAATAATCGTACGATTACCTTGGTGAGTCGCTTTAATTTCAATCAATCCTTGCTCTGGCTTACCTTGATCGCGCCGAGTGATTGCATCTTCGATCCCGTGATCGAAAGCATTTCTGAGTAAGTGCATTAAAGGCTCGTTCAAAGCCTCCAAAATACTCCGTTCTATGAGGGTACCAGCACCCTCAACTTTTAGCTGTACATTTTTGCCATACTCAACACTCATATCGCGCAAAGCTCTAGGAAAGCGATCGACCAAATCGGATAGCGGACGCATCCGTACTCGGGTAAGCTTTCTCTGTAACTGCTTGGAAGTTTTGTTAAGTTTTCGGGCAATTTGATCTGTATCGTCCAGGCTCAGTTGAAGATCAGTAGTGACTTCTTGTACCTGAACGATGGTTTCCATAACTTCTTGGGATAGCAAGTTTAATTCGTTATAGCTATCCATCTCTAAAGAATCAAATCTATTTTCAACAAATTTTGTTGGGTTATGATCATCGCTTGCCAACTCGAGTGCGGGGGCAGTGTATGACACAACACCATTAGTCGCTATTTTATCGTATGCTGTCCGTAGTTGACGGTTTTCTCGTTCGAGAATTTGAACTCGTTGATTGAGATTTCGCGCCAGTTTGCGTAATCTTTCGAGTTGCAAGTTCAACCCATTCCTTTGGATGATGACTTCGCCAAATAAGTCATTAATTTGCTCGAGTTGCTTGCTAGGAACTCGGACTGTATTTTCCTGAGATTCATTTTTGTGACTGACAAAAGCGGGTTCGGCTTTTGGTTCGGCAAATTTGTAATCTGTTTGCTTAAATTCCCTAGAAACGACTGTGGCAGCAGCTGGCAAATCAATGTCTTGGAGACTTTCTTCTGCAAAGGCTGCCTCCAAAGCTTCAAAATCTGCAGCAATGATTTCGTGCTCTCGCTCCTGTTCTTCTGTTTCTGGTGTTAGTATAAAATTTGTTTCTAGAATGCGTGAAATTACATATTCATCTTCATCGGGTTGATAAGTGGTTGGGGCTTCCGTTAGTTCAATTTCAATTGAATTCGGCAAACTATCAAGTTGTTTGGTCATCACCAAAGCTTGCGATCGCCGCCATGCCTCTATTGCCGCACGGGCAATTTCTTCCACTTGCCAGCTATGAGCTGATAAAATTGCTGTAGCTATAGATTGACAAAGCTCGGTAAAAGCTGATAACTGTAGCATTTCGCCCAAGCCACCCAATTCAACTGCCATAGTGGCAACTTCTTGTTGTAGGTTAGGCTGGCTGCTTGCCAATACAGATTCCAGATGCTGCAAACACCCTTCCACTTCTGTTTCAAACAGCAAAGGGATGATATCTTGCCCTTCTTCTGGTGACAGCATCGTTGTGAAGTCCTCAGGACTTGGATCTCCCAAACGCTCGTGCAGTTCTTCAAATATTGGGTAACAAAAGGTTACCAGCCATTGTTCGTCTATAACATTGCATTCCTTGAGCAAGTCCACTATCTGACGCAACCAATCTACTCCAGAGAGTAGTAAACTCTGTAACTCAGTGTCAATTTCTACAGAGTTTTTCCGGGTTTTCAAAACTTTAAAGGAATCTTCCAGACGGTGCGCCAAATCACTGAGATAGCGAAATCCCATCATCCCCGCACCGCCTTTGATAGAATGAGCAGCGCGGAGTGCGGCATTAATTTTTTCTGGAGTGATGCGGTTGCTGGCATCGACTTCTAACAATATCCCTTCCAGGGTATTGAGGTAATCGGCTGCTTCTTCCAGAAACTGCATTTGGATTTCAAATTCTTTGTCTTGTGACATAGTTTTTGCTATTAGTCATTGGTCAAAAGGTCATTGGTCATTGGTCAAAAGGTTGTTGGTCATTGGTCATTAATTAAGGACAAATGAAAAAAGACTGATGACAAATGACTAATTCACCTTAAATGTATCAACAGTTGCTTGCAACTGTTTGGAAATCTCTACAGTTTGTTGTAGAGATTCAGAGAGTGTTGTTGAGGAGTGAAGAGTGCGTTGTGAGGTAGCCGCGACTTCTTTCATCAAAGTGCTGACTGTTTGCGATGTTTCCACCTGAGATGTTGTAGCGTTGGAAATAGATTGCACTAACGAGTCTATCTGACGCGATACCTCTAAAATCTGATTGAGATTTTGCTTAGCATCTTCAACAATTCTCGTCCCTTCCACGACTTGAGTCGTTCCCAGTTCCATCGCTATC
>CAZZVG010000286.1:0-7109 GCA_964657295.1 Iningainema sp.
ACACCCAAAATTAAATGCATTGACGAGGGCATAGCCGAGGCAGATTGGGTTGCTGAGAATGCGCCCGTAGTTTTTAATGAGCCTACGCGGTTTGATAGCATCGAGATCACGACGCTTGAGTGTCTCACCCAGTGCCAGAGTAACAGACAGCAAAAGCAAAAACCCTCCCACTGCCAACGTTGCATAGATACCTCGCCAACCTGCAATTGCCAGCACCCTGCTGCCAATTGTCGGTGCAATCATCGGTGCAACGCTCATCACGAGGTTGACATAGGAGAGTTGAGCGCGTGCTGCTGCGCCATCGAATAAATCGCGGACAATTGCCAACGTCACCACCATGCCAGCACCTGCACCCGCACCCTGAACTAAGCGCCAAGCAATAAGTGTATTGATTGATGGTGCCGCCGCACAGGCAGCTCCTGCAAGTGCGAAAAGTCCGCAGCCGAGGATTAAGACTGGTTTGCGTCCGTAGCGATCTGACAGTGGCCCAAAAAGGAGCTGGGCGATCGCAAAGCCTAACATGAACAGGCTCAGCGTTAGTCCCACTTCCCCAGGCGACGCTCTCAAGGAGGCGCTGATAGTGGGGAACGCTGGTAAGCCCATATCTATTGATAGGGGAGGCAACGCCGCAAGTGCCCCAAGTAGTATTGTGAAGCTTAAAGATTTAGGTCGAATTCGCATTTTTTCTGGCTCATCGAACTGATGAAAAACACGTTAAAATATGACTTTAGCGTACCTCAACGTGACAGTTTGATTCTGCCCGAGGAAAAGTCAATCGTCCTCTGATAGAATTGCGTAAATCTCCCGCTTTACGCGACTCAAAATCTCACGGACTCTGCTGACTTTATCCGTATTTCCACTACGTGCAACCTGCATGACAGCCGCACCCAGATCGGTCATCGCGTCTTTTAATTCAATCAACTGCTGAGGTTTTTGTCCCCTTTCCTTCCCCGGACGGCGATCGCCAATTTCCGCTAAGAATTGTCTGCCGCTTTCGGTAATTGTGTATACCTTTTTACCTTCTATCTGTTCGCTGCTGAGATAACCTCCTTCCTCCAGCAATTGAAGTGTGGGGTATACAGAACCAGGACTAGGTTTCCAAAAGCCCCCGGAACGTGCTTCTAGTTCTTTAATTAATTCGTAACCGTGCCTGGGTTGCTCCGCAAGTAACTCTAGCATAATGTACTTTATGTCACCTCGTGGTGTGCGGTGCTCTTCTTGCCAATGCTTACCAAAATGCTTACCGTGCCGACCTTTGTGTGGCATATCGTCATGTACCGATGCAAAAAAGTGACCATGACGATGAAGACCTAAAAACATAACTGTGTCCTTTAAACGTTTGTAATTCCATATTAAACATATCGCGATATATCGTCAAGTGAAGATGCGACTTATATTTGACCGCTCTCCTTTTTGAACAAATAATTTATACATTTAAATTTTAATTACGTAGATTATCAACCTTTATTTTGCGTTTTCTTGACAAAAAAATAATGTATGTTTTAAAAATTAAAAATCAGTATTAATACGTTTATTCAAGAGATGAAATAATAGCCAACCAGGAATTTTAACGAATCTTCTATTGGACTGGGTGAGACGGCGATGCCGCCGTGGCATAAAGGCATCGCAAAGATAGGAACGCATATTTTTGGAAATAGCACGATAGCCGTGCTATGATGATTAAAGTAAGATAAAAAGAGATGCGGATTCCAAAAAATCGCCCTCCTCCTCATCCGGGAGAAATTTTACTATTCGATTTTTTACAGCCGATGGGACTCACTCAACGTGAGTTAGCTGATGCCATTTATGTTCCCTATCAGCGAATTAACGAACTAGTAATTGGGTTGCGTGGTGTTACGTCAAGTACTGCATTACGGCTCTCAGAATTTTTCGGTAATAGTTCAGAATTTTGGTTAAATCTTCAACTGTCGTGGGATCTGTACCACTTCCTCAGACAAGAGGCTGAAGATATTAACAAGATCCTCAGGTTCAAAGGCATTGAAAATGGTAGAAGCGCATCAGTAAATAACATACAAGTATGATGGAGTCACCGAAGAGGCAGAGGGGAAGGGTGCATTCTAGCAGGGGGAGCAAGCCCTGATCCTCTGCGTGGAGCGAAGCGGAACATGGGTATGAAGCCCCGTCCTTCCAGGACGCTTGGACTGGGGCGGAGTACAAGCTCCGACGAGAGTCTTTCCCCCAGCAAGACTGCACCCTGCACCCTTGCCTCTTTTGACGGTTAATTAATCGGCTCAGTTGAACAAGATAGATAATTTGAGTTAACCCAGCCCAACATATTATCAACTCTTGAGTTAGGACCTTTTACTACTCTCACATAAGCCCAAATTCCCTCTTTTTTGAGTAACACAACATAATTGTTATTGTCTAGACCTGCTTTGGATTTACCGTTGGGGCTATAACGAAGTGCGAGTTGCCCGGACTGGATGTTAATTACATCACAATTCGTCACAATATGCACGGAAACTTTCTTAATTGAAGTTTCTGCGTTGCTCCTGTTTACTACCCCAACGGAAACTAAACTGCACGTGATAGCGAATGAAGCGCTGCTGCGAAGCGCAGATCGCACTGATGAGTCCTGTCAAACGCTTCATCTTATTTATCTCTTAAATGGGACCATAACTTTAGAGTTCCCCAACCTTGCGTCAAAGTTACTACATCACTATATTTATGTTACGTCAAGTACTGCATTACGGCTCTTAAAGTTTTTCGGTAATAGTTCAGAATTTTGGTTAAATCTTCAACTGTCGTGGGATCTGTACCACGTCCTCAAACAAGAGGCTGAAGATATTAACAAGATCCTCAGGTGCAAAGGTATTGAAGATGGTGGAAGCACATCAGTAAATAACATAGAAGTATGATAGATTCACACTGATTTAATATTATCTTGTACCCAATTTACAAAAGCTCGAATTGCTTGGCTGCTACCAACAACTTGACTCTGCTGGACGTATTGATTTACTAGCTCAATTATTGAAATATCTGGAAATATAGGACTAAAATTCGACTCTACATATTTTCCGGCTTGCAAGATGTTAATTTGTAACCCTTGTTTTCCATATCGCCAAAGTTCTGGCACTCCCAAAATTTGGTAATTCTCCAATTGCGTACGGGAAGTTAAATCAATTTCTATAGCTAAATCAGGAGGTGGATCTACAGTTAAATTTAGACGATTTTTCCCAATAATTGCCGCTTGATTTTGAATGTAAAAACAAGCATCAGGTTCAACTCCCTGAGTCATTTTTTCACTTTTTAGAGTTGTGGAACCTAAAGCATCGTAATTGATACTTCGTTTGTTCAATAAAATTTTTACCAAATCGCCAATAATTTCTTTAGCTTTTTCATGTTCGGGCCAGGGAACCATAATTTCTAAAAAACCATGACTATAGGAAATTTTGGCAGCACGGTGTTCTCCTAATTCAGCCAAAATATTTTCAAATTGCTGCCAGCTAACGTCCTCAAGTAGCAGTTGCTGTCCCGGTTGAATCCTCAATTGTCTTAACTCTAATAGCATCAAGATTCATCCAATTTGACTATAATATATGATTATAGCTACAGGTGATAACATACATCTTGAGCAGGAAGATTTTAGTACCACTATCGCCCTATACCATCTTTTAATTACGAGTGATTTTCCAGTAGGGATGCGATCGCTTGAGGCGAAATATTTTTGTATTCCTTGTTCCCAATCTGCAAAATATAATTAGGGGCGCTTTTACAACATTTCAGACAACGACTGCTGTACTCGATTGTGACTTGATCTTGCAAACCGCGATCGCACAAAGTTTTTTCTAGTTCTGACAACAAACTTCTACCACCTCGTTTGAGGCATCCAGACTTTTGACAGAGGAGAATTTTAGCTTTTGGTGAAGTCTTTGAACTCGTGTTGCATTCAAACATACCATCTAGGCACTGAGATATTCTCTCTTTCCTACGGCTTTTTATTGAATCTTGGCAAGCAACTTCGTTGGCGGAAGGCGTTATTTGATTTGGGCAACTATTAATTGGTGTCACTCCATAAGCTTTTAGTTTGATGGTGTTTTTCTGCGAATTAAATTTGCCAACACCATAAACACGAATTTGTTGACCGGGAACCAGTGATAAACTGAGGGAATCCCGGAGTTCTTTAGGAACTTTAATTTCTAACTCTCTAGATTCTGACGAGAAACGCAAGTATTTAAATTTTTCTGGAGTGTTACCGACAAATCCAAGAAACTGTCCTTCTAACTTAAATTCTGCTAAGTCTAAGTAATTACTACTCATGTTTTAACGTTTTTAGATTATAAAAAGTGAGATGGAGGATTTGTAGAGACGTGATTCAGGCGCGTCTCTACAGGAAAAACTTATAAGTTGATCGGTAGAAAAATTTATCTTTATGTAAGAAAGATGAACGCACCTGTTTTGCCTACAAAAAAACAATAGCTATAATCCAAAGTCTTGTTTATAGCATTCCTATTTGAATTGGGAAAAACTCGTTATGGCTATCAACAGTCAATAGACGATATTTTAGGCATCATTTAGGATTGCTATAACTGATAACTCTTTTAAGAGACTCTTTTAGCCTCGAAAGTTTGAGGTAACTTTAGCGGATCTGGTAAATTTGTAAATAGTAATTCCCAGCCATTTGCTAAAGTAAAAAGCTTTCCCTCGGAGCCTTCAGTTTGTTTAACAACTTCTTCTTCGAGGTCTTTTTTAGCAACGTAGGCAATCAAAGTTCCGGCTTCATTCTGACGTAGCATTACTTTCATGGTGCTTCCTCAACAAGTTCTAATTCTTTTTTAAGACAGCCAACTATAAATCCTGATTGTAGGAAATGCACCGCGTAGATGTAAGATCTTTGTAGATATGAGCCGATACTGACGACATAGCCAATATCTCCCTTTTTCGCCAGAACGACTCCGACATCTTGACCGGGAAAAGTCCCATCATTTTTGATTAACTTGCGAAGACGAACTTTATCACCGATTCCAAACTCAGGCGCTTCCTCTAGTTCTACTTCATCTGATTGCATGAGAGTATCTGTGTTTTTGTACTAAATTCAACAGTTCTTGCGTAGTTAAACTACGTTTTTTCTGTACAGACTCATGTCTGACTGCATCCAAGACAGATTGGGTTTCCTCTGAGTTGAGGATGATTCCGTGTTGCTGTAGCAAGTTAGACACCAAATGCCTACCAGAATGCTTGCCTAAAACTAAACTTCGCTCCCAACCTACCTCTTCGGGGGCAAATGGTTCGTAGGTATTGGGGTTTTGCAAGACACCGTGAGCGTGAATACCAGATTCATGGGCAAAGGTATTTGCACCAACAATGGCTTTCCAGGGTGGTACATCGCAACAGGATGCAGATGCCACAAGTCGGGATAGTTCTAGTAAGCGAGGAGTTTCCAGGCCTAAATCCATACCATAGATGCGTTTGAGAGCCATGACAACTTCTTCTAAGGCTGCATTTCCCGCCCTTTCACCTAACCCATTGACTGTGGTATTGACTGAAGAGGCTCCAGCTTTGATCCCAGAAAGAGCGTTGGCAGTTGCTAGCCCAAAATCATTGTGTGTGTGGATTTCTACGGGAATTGACAAAGCCATCACCAGTCGCTTTACCTTAGTGTAGGTGGAGAAAGGATCGAGAATACCTACTGTGTCGCAGAAGCGGAACCGAGATGCACCCCATTCTTGGGCAGAGAGGGCTACTTCTAAAAGAAAGTTCTCGTCGGCTCTGGAGGAATCTTCTCCCCCAACTGCAACCCAAAGCCCGTTATCAAGAGCGAAGTGAATCGTGTCTCTGAGTTTTTGCAACGTCACCCGCCACTGCCCATGAAATTTAGCTGTGATTTGGATTCCGGAAATGGGAATGGCAATATGCACTCGCTTTAAACCACAGGCTATGGAAGCTTGAATATCTGAGATGACGGCACGGTTCCAACCTAGAAGTTTAGCTCGCAAATTCAAGTTGGCAATGGCGGCGATCGCGAATGTTTCTTCTTCGCCCATTGCGGGAATTCCGACTTCTATTTCGGGAATGCCAATAGCGTCAAGAAACTTGGCGATCGCAACTTTTTCTTCAAAGTTGAAGGCTACACCAGCGGCTTGTTCGCCGTCGCGTAAAGTAGTGTCATTAATTAAGACTTGATTCATATCAAAAGTACCTAGAGAGTATTATGACCAACAAAGAACGTAGAACTCAGTTGTCAGAACTCAGAATGAATGAGCGTTGTAAAGTATGTAGAACTAGAGCAAGAGTTCTGGACAACTGAGTGCGGAGTCAAACAAGCAAAGCAGAACTCAAAAATAGTAAATAAGGTAGTATTTTGCTCATGGTATTTTGAGTTCTGAGTTCTGCATTCTGAGTTCTTCTTCCTTCATTAATTCAAAACTCCTAACTTATAACTTTTTACGATTATGAATAATTAATCCGTATGGCCCTATACCAGATATTCGTTAAACTCAAAATATAGGAAAACATAAAAATTCTGTTATTGTTTAACATAAGATCTCCAAAATTTTGATAAATATAGGTTAGGCGTAAACATATTTAATCGTCATCATATTTGGTCTTCTAGCCAATCAAGAATCTGTTCTAGCTGTTCTAAGGAAACTAAGCCGTACTGCCAGAGAAGCATTGGCAAGGGGTCGTTTTCTAACTCTCGTTTTCTTAATGCAACAGAAATATCTTGAGTTGAAAGTGCAAGTTCGTTTTGAAGAAAATTTAGGAAATTTATATCACTTGAACTAAATATCATGGGAGAAGTGTTGAAAGGCTAGAAGAAGGCAAAATCTCTAGAATAAATGATTCGGATGAATTTGGCTCACGCAAAGAATTTACCAATCTTGCACTTTATGCAAGGCGGTGGAATGTCTTGGAAAACGACTGAATTAGGCGATCGCTAATTTGGATTTTTGTCGATGGTTTGTGGTATCGGTACTGTTGAGTTGAAAGAACTTGGGTTTATCTTTCTGCTTATATCAGATTGCTCCAAAAACAGCAGTGTATCCGATGCTGATTGGATTTATTGGATTGATTAAGTTGTACTCACAAGCTTCAAATCCGGATTTAAGATAAATTTAAAATTTCTTTTAGGGTCGGGGTGCTAGTAT
>CAZZVG010000287.1:0-2021 GCA_964657295.1 Iningainema sp.
CTCTTCAAACGCGATATTTTCACAGAACCCGCCTGTATAGTAAGTGAGGAGTGAGAACTTATAAGGCTCACTCCTCACTTACTTTTTCATGGCGATCAGGATCGCCTCTTCGAGTTGTTCGCGAGCCAAAATGGTCAAGATAAACACTTCTTGCACCGTTTTTCCTTGGCGTGCAATGATCTTGAAGCCTCCCTGAATTGGCACAGACACGCGCAGTTCCATCTTGGGCATATGCCCTTTAACTCGCCCAATTTCTCCTGGTGTGATAGTCTTAATTCCATCAAGATACACCAGACGTTCTAAAACAGCGATGAGACCATGCATGTGGGTTGAGTGATTCCAAACCAGTCTACCAGTTTTTTGAGAAGCCGCCTTATGGGTATTGACGATGCGTTTGCCCATTTTGGTTAAACAGCCTCTAAAGGGGCCATTGTCAAACCATCTCGACGCAGTTGTTGGTGGTAAAGTTCTGCAGGTTCTTGAGGGCCAGTCCAGACAATTGCTTGACCTTCATAATGCACCTGATTGGTCAGTTCCCAAGCCAGATCGTTCGTCATCCCTGGAATGTACTTCTTCAGACACTCAGAGACGTGCTGAAATGTGTTAAAGTCATCATTTAAAACGATCACTTTATAATTGGGATAGAGCTTGCTCTTGACTTCACTAGACCGTTCAGGAGCTACAGTTGGTGCCGTCCCCATGCCGTAAACTGCTGCTGAAAGTCTTTTAACCATAAAATATTTATCCGATAGAGTTTAACAGTTTCGGGCAGAAGTTCCCAACTGTACTGCAATTAGGCTGTCAGTTGGGGGGTGAATGACTTTGGAGATGACGAAAAAACCGACCACCATTATTGATTATGGGTCAATCAGGGAGTGAGGTGTTTGAGTCATCTCCACAACTTCATCGACAGAAGAATGAGTCAATCCAATCTTCAACAATTGTCGTAATTGTCCTGTCGCGCTTAGCAGCATATAATCTAAGCTTATTCAATCTCCCTTGAAGATCTTCGTAAATTCAATCTTGATTTCTTCATTTATGGTAGTCAGCATCTACCCTAATACGCTAACATAAAGATGTTCCATTGGAACCTACGGAGGGTTGCCCGTAGCTGCCTGGGTTCTCCACGGGGAGATAAACGTTCCTTGTGAGCGAGAGAGGTTGAGTAAGACCGTTACCGGATGAGTGTTCCGGATTCTCAGATTACGGAGTCAAGGAATTCCCAACGCGGCATCGACCAAGGAGACAGGAACCCTCCACTATACTGCTTGCAGTTAGTGGAGGTACATCACCAGAATAACATTACAAGTAACTAGTTTAGTCTATCGTTTATGACTAATGAATGGTGATAATGAAAAAACGACTTACACAACGAATTGCGTAAGTCGCTTGAATCTATTGATCAATGCATAACTAATTCCCGACAATTATTTCCAATTATCCCAATTCTCGTTAAAAATCGAAGTATCGGGGAAAGCGGTGGGATTGCCGTTTTTCTCCAAGAGTCGTTGGAGAAGTTCCAGTTTTGGTTCTGGGTTGGGTAAGTTATCTACTAAATGGTAAGGTGCAATATTATTTTCTAAGGCAAAAGCTGCCAGTGTTCCGGCTGCTGCACCCGCAGACCATTCAAAGGAGTGTACCCTGTAAGCAGCTGCAGCTATGTGACTTGTGGCGATGCTTTTACCGCCTACTAATAAATTGTCAATTTTCTGAGGAATCATCGCTCTTAAAGCAATTTGGAAAGGATAAGCTTGTCCTGCAGCATGCCTTTCCCCAGCACGTTCCGTATTGCCAGGGGCCTCAGGAGGGCTTTTGGTCATACAAGGATGGAAGTCTATGGCGTAGTGACCAATGCCCACAGCATCAGGAAAAATGGTGGAACGAGTCCGACGCGCTGCGGTTTCCGGACGCTGTTGACCTGAAAGTACGGATGCAGCTTCCAAACCTGCTAATGCTGCTTTCAAGCGAAGATACTCATCCGGTGGAAGTGTCTTCCGGTAGTACTCGTCGTTGTAGTTACG
>CAZZVG010000287.1:2031-7098 GCA_964657295.1 Iningainema sp.
GAAATATCAATTTCCCAGATCTCAAAGCCTTGTGGTTGCCCCCAACTAGGACGTCCAATGATGCGTCGCGATTCGCGCATGTAAGGAAATTTAGACAAGCCATGCACTGTCCCCATTGGAGAATCTAGACCGGTTAAAAGGCGGATATTCGGTTGTGGTTGCTTGACTCCATCCCCCAACTGGGAATCTGTGACTCCCGCATAGAGCCAATAAAAATAGCCTAAAGCATTTTCTTCAGCTTTGTGCAAGCTTTCCACCCGCAGTCCACCCATCCAGCCTCCGGGCTGCAACTGCCCGTTCTCTTGGAGTTGTTGGTGAGTGTAAAGCAGGTTATCGGCGGCGGTTCCCGGACGGTAATCGTTACCCCATGTCCAGTTTTGCATGGAGATATCCCCCGGCACGGGAGCAGTAAACTTGTTGCCGCCAAATGCCATTTGTTGGCCTGGATGGGGATCCCAGATCCGACGGTAGGTGAAAACTAAGGGAAAGTTTGCCAGTCTCTTCAGTTCATAACTGTAATATGGTGAATACTGTGGGTAAAATTCTGGCATTTTATACTTTTGCGGTTCCTCAGTCGCCTCCATCGCAAAAGTGTAAGTAAAACCTTGAGTGCAATAAGGGTCGTTGTTGGTGCTTGAGGAAGAAGGTTCTAGGTAAGAAGTTCCATCAATTCCCAAACGGTAGGGAACATCAGCAAGAGCGATAATTTCCCCGGTTTCACTAGCATCTAAAACATACCAGTTAGGAGCATGACTACCAGTATTTTTGGTTTGCTTAGGGGCGAACCGGATAATGGTTTTGGTGAAGCGAGAAGAGTTTTCGTAGCTATAGGCGTCAACAATTGTTTGAGATAAAGTAAAGGTGTTGAGCGGTGGTGCGCCTTTCGTTGCTTGATGCTGGATAGCGATCGCACTATTAATGATTTTCCCATCATCACTTTTTTCCAATTCCTTGATCACGGTATTGGGAAACCACTCTAACTTGCCCCTGCCGCGTTTCTCTGCATCTCGGAGCATTTGGGTTAAGATTTGATGGGCATCACGGGGTAGAAAACAAGACTCACTCACCCAACAATTACCAGGATTGAGTTTGCCGTATCGACTCTGAATGCGCCGACGCAATTCTAGGTACCCTCGAGAGTAGAATAAGCGCGATCGCTGGGTTGGTCGTTCGTCCAGTGCAGAAGTTCCTTGAGAAGAAATTTGTCCTCCCAACCAGTCGGTAATTTCCGTCAGACAAACAGTTCGTCCAGCGAGTAAAGCTTCGTAAGTGGTGGCGACACCAGAAAGTCCACCCCCGACAACCAGAATTTCGCAATTTACTGTTTTTTCGGGGTTTGGTGGGGAAGCTTTCACAATATATGGTGTGAGAAGAGCCGAGATGACAGTCAGACTCATTAGCGATCGCTTGATATTCAGCAAGATTCCGTTCAACTCCCTTGTCAATTTTTAGATCATATTTATAGCAGTTCTATTTGAGTTGTGACTTATATAAGGGTTGTCATTTATACTCACAGATAGATGACAGTCTTAATGAAATTCACGATTCATTTAGGATTGCTATATATTTAAATTGCATTTTATAAGACTACATGGTATGTGCTATTAGCTATTAACATGCTATATCTAGCAGTTATTCGTTCATGAGGAACAAAACCCTTGACTTCTTAAAAAAGTCGGCGGTCTGATGGCAATACCTTCTAACCCACTACTAATGACTGATGACTAATGACCAATCCAAACTATACAATTGTTTAATGGGCAAAAAAAGACTAAAAATAAAAGTCCTACTGTTTGTGCTTGGTATCAGTACTGGGATTGTGCTGGTAAATTGCCACTGGGAAATATCGGCAATGGCGTTACCACCTCCAGAAGATATACCAGAAGAGATATTGCGGATGGAGATTGTGACAGAAGCGCGATCGCCTGTTGATGGTCAACCGTTAACTGCCGCCGAATATGTAGAATTACTTGCCCAGTTGCAAGCCAGTGGAACACCAAAACTCGCTCCAGTAATTAGGGAAAAAGTCTATTTACTTCACATACGTAGTTTACTGCGTCAGATTTTCCCATTTATACATTTCTAATGAGATTTGGGAACCGATCTATGCTCTAGCATTCTAGTTTCATTCTAAGGTACGATGACTGGAGAACATAATTTGCAAATAAATGTAAAGAATGCATATAGTATTTTTAAATGATTCATGAATTCCAATCAGTCTGTCAGATGTCTCTGTCCGTCAATACAAATGACATTCATACTATCCTCACCCCTGTTGTCTTAAAACTCAGATAGAACTGCTAGAGAAGTTAAAAACCAGATTTAATCACGCAATATTATTCAAAGTAGGTGTTCAATGTCTATAAGCACGATCGCTCCGGAACTGGTTAATCGTATTGTTTGGAACCAGCATGACGATCCCTTTGAAGTCCTTGGTTCCCATTCCATACAACAGAATGGTAAAAGTGTCTGGGCAGTGCGAGCCTACCTACCAAATGCAAGTGAGGTATGGGTTGTTCTTCCAGAGGAACGAAAAGAGTACCCAATGGAAGCGGTGCATCATCCCCACTTTTTTGAATGTACAATTGACATCAAAAAGCTAGCAAATTACCAGTTACGAGTCAAAGAAGGAGAACTTGAAAGAGTCATATACGACCCTTACGCTTTTCATTCTCCTCTATTGACTGACTTTGATTTGCACCTGTTTGGCGAAGGTAATCATCATCGGATTTATGAAAAGCTGGGAGCGCACCTGACGGAAGTAGAGGGTGTGAAAGGAGTTTATTTTGCTGTTTGGGCACCCAATGCTCGTAACGCTTCAGTTTTAGGAAATTTCAATGAATGGGACGGACGCAAGCACCAGATGCGTAAAGGGACTACTGGGATTTGGGAATTGTTTATTCCCGAACTTGGGATTGGAGAGAATTATAAATACGAAATCAAAAACTTTGACGGGCATATTTACGAAAAATCTGATCCCTACGGTTTCCAGCAAGAACCCCGTCCCAAAACTGCATCAATCGTCACCAACTTGGATGCTTACACTTGGAGTGATGAAGATTGGTTGAACAGGCGACGCCAAGCCGATCCTCTCACCCAACCAATATCAGTATACGAATTGCACGTAGGCTCTTGGTTGCACGCGGCAAGTGCAGAACCCGCTAAACTGCCTAATGGTGAAACAGAACCTGTGGTTCTTGTCTCAGATCTCAGCCGAGGGGCACGTTTCCTCACTTATCGAGAACTAGCAGACAAACTGATACCCTATGTTAAAGACATGGGATACACCCACGTCGAAGTACTCCCCATTGCCGAACATCCCTTCGATGGTTCTTGGGGTTATCAAGTCACCGGTTATTACGCCCCGACTTCCCGCTTCGGTACTCCTCAAGATTTGATGTATTTCGTCGATCAATGCCATCAAAACGGTATCGGTGTAATTGTAGACTGGGTTCCAGGTCACTTTCCTAAAGATGGTCATGGTTTAGCCTTCTTCGATGGCAGTCATTTGTACGAACACGCCGATGCTCGTATAGGTGAACATAAAGAATGGGGTACCTTAGTATTCAACTACTCTCGCCACGAAGTCCGAAATTTCCTGGTAGCAAATGCCCTCTTCTGGTTTGACAAGTACCACATCGATGGCATTCGCGTTGACGCTGTCGCCTCTATGCTTTATCTTGATTATTGTCGTGAAGATGGAGAATGGTTGCCCAACCAATATGGTGGCAGAGAAAACCTCGAAGCGGCGGATTTTCTGCGCCAGGTAAATCACACCATCTTTAGCTACTTCCCCGGTGTTCTTTCTATTGCCGAAGAATCTACCTCATGGCCGATGGTATCTTGGCCAACCTATACCGGAGGATTGGGCTTTAATTTGAAGTGGAATATGGGCTGGATGCATGATATGTTGGATTACTTCAGCATGGATCCTTGGTTCCGCCAATTTCACCAAAACAACATCACTTTTAGTATGTGGTATCACCACAGCGAAAACTTCATGCTTGCTCTTTCTCATGATGAAGTTGTGCATGGGAAAAGCAATATCATCGGTAAAATGCCGGGAGATACATGGCAGAAGTTTGCTAATGTACGTTGTTTGTTCACCTATATGTTCACTCACCCAGGCAAGAAAACCATGTTTATGAGCATGGAATTTGGGCAGTGGAGTGAGTGGAATGTCTGGAGCGATTTGGATTGGGATTTGCTTTCAACAGAACCGCACCAACAACTCAAACAGTTTTTCAAGGATCTGAACCATCTCTACCGTTCCGAACCATCTTTATATAGTAAGGATTTTGCTCGAGAAGGGTTTGAGTGGATTGACTGTAGCGACAACCGCCACAGCGTAGTAGCGTTTATCCGTCAGGATAATGATGCTAATGATTTCACTGTTGTGGTTTGTAACTTCACACCGCAACCCCATTCCCATTACCGCATCGGTGTACCGGAAATCGGATTTTATCACGAGTTGTTCAACAGCGACGCCCGTCAGTACGGCGGTAGCAACATGGGCAATTTGGGCGGTAAGTGGACTGATAATTGGTCACTCCATAACCATTCTTATTCGCTTGATTTGTGTCTGCCACCCTTGGGAGTCTTGATTCTCAAGTTGGATCGGCAGAAGACAGCCGAAGTCATGCAATAACTTGTAGGCTGTATTAAGTCTCCCCTGCTTTGAAGGCAGGGGATTCGATTCATTTCGACTTATTTTTTGGATCTCCCTAAATGGGAGAATCTTTATTCTATATATATCGTTAAAGTGCTATCAAACGCTAATTTGACCGTCCTATCAACTGTAACAATATCGCCTCTAATCGGTCTAATGCAGCGTTGGTAGTGCGTTGATTTTCCTCAAAGTTACGTTGATGCTGTTCAGAATTAATTCGATTTTGCTCTAAAATACGTTGGTGTAAAGCTAATATTTCTTGGTGTTCTTCATGGCTATCCCGTAATTCTAATAAAACATCATTTAGAATTTCGTTACGTGTAAATATTCTATTAATATCATTCGTGAGTGTTTCTACTTCAAATTGAGTAGCGTTTAATTGTTGTTGAGTTTGTTCA
>CAZZVG010000288.1:0-7097 GCA_964657295.1 Iningainema sp.
AATTGGTAGAAACAACTTCAACGATTAAACGAATAGAATCACCTCGTGTAATGATCGATTCTTTTTGCCATCGAGGTTCATGGTTAGAAACCTGTTGTTTATCTAGAACAATGACATCTGGTTCATAACCACCATTGTCTCTTGGTTTAATAACACATTCTTTTGGAATGAAGTAGGGTAGTTGCAAACGCTCAATTTCTATAAAGAGTTTGCCAGAAGTAAATCCCGCCACCTCTGAATGTGGTCCAGTTGGCTTAAGCATTTCAACAATTATTCCATCATGTAATTCATATTTGTGTTCTGAATTCTCTGGATACCATTCAATGAATTCATCAAATGTGACTAGTTGTGGTGAGGCTTGAATCATAAAAATCCTATTTTTAATAGAACTAAAAAGTCAATTGAGAAATTTAAACCTTCAATAAAGGATGCATACTTATCGCACCAAAGTTTAATTTTGTTAATTATTCTAGCTTGGGTAAGGGAAAAAAGGGGAGACATAAAGAAGCTGAGACATGGAGATGAAGATCTTGAATTTGGTCATGATTTCCTAATTCTTCGAGGGTTTGTACTTCTTGGTCAAACAAGCGTTTTGCTTCCCGCAAAGTATATGGATCGCTAGCCACTGGTTTCAACTGCTTCACAATGCATTGAGGATTTCTAACTCTTTGCATATCCACAGCTAAGAAAGTAACACCAAACCCGCCTTGTCCTATCTGTTTGATAACTTGGTAGCGTCCACCGAGCGTTTGACCATGCATTTAAGTCACTAAAATAGCATAATTGAAAAATCTACGGTTTTCCCACATTAGAGGCAAACAAACATGAGTCTGCAACTGTCTATACCTGATTCGATCCTTGAGGCGATCCGTTTACCATCTAAGCGAGTAGAAAAGGAACTGTTAATTGAACTAGCGATCGCTCTCTACAGTCAACATCTGTTATCTTTTGGCAAGGCTAGAGAACTAGCTCGCATGGGAGAATATGAGTTTGGGGAATTATTGGGAGATAGAGGTATCAACAGGCACTATGGAGAAGAACTTGAGGATGATTTAACCTATGCCAACAGCATTCTATTACAGAAGAAGTCTTTTCCTGAAACTACCTTAGATGATGTCGTCGGGTGCTTGAAATATCAAGGTATACCAAAAACTCTTGAGGATATGGATGATGCTATTCGCCAAGGTGTAGAGGAGTCGTGGCATGGTCGCAGTTGATACTAATATTGTTGTAAGACTGCTGGTCCAAGATGATGAATCACAGTTACAAAAAAGTCTAGAAATTTTTCAGAATAATGATGTTTTTATCCCAGATACGGTGATCCTTGAAACTGAGTGGGTGCTAAGGTTTGCGTATAAGTTTAAACCAGCGGAAATATGTTCAGCTTTCCGAAAACTTTTTGGCTTGTCAAATCTTCATCTTGCCGATGCAAACTTAATTGCTCAGGTACTACTATGGCATGAGTCTGGCTTAGATTTTGCGGATGCTTTTCACTTAGCTCAAAGTTGGCATTGTACTCAAATGTACACTTTTGATGAGAAGTTTGTGAAAAGAGCTAAGGGGCTAACGACGTGTGAAGTCAAAAAACCTTGACGACTTGCTCTCCCATTTTATATGGTAGATCTTTGGCTACGAAAGTAATACCAACACCTATGCCCGAGTCAAAAACTCAGTCCCACAAATCCGTTGAAGTTACCCAACCAAAGTCCTCAACGACCTCATGGCAAATTAAGCTGCTGTATGACGGTAAGTGTCCGTTGTGTGTACGAGAAGTCAACTTCTTGACTAAACGGGATGCAGGACGAGGTTTGGTAGCGTTTGTGGATATTGCAGACGATAACTATAACCCCGAATCGCATGGCGGTGTAGATTATGAAACGGCGATGGGGCGAATCCATGCTGTACTTCCTGACGGCACTCTCATCAAAAATGTGGAGGTTTTTCGTCAAGTTTACGAAACCCTTGGGATGGGATGGGTTTATGCCGCTACAAAATTGCCCATTATCGGTCCCATCGTTGATATGCTTTATACAATTTGGGCAGACTTGCGCCTCGCCCTGACTGGACGACCGAAATTAGCAACGATTATTGCCGATCGCCAAAAGCGCATTGAGGACAAGACTCAAGGGCGCTGCAGACTGACAGAATAATTACTAATTCGTAATTCGTAATTCGTAAATTTTGGGTACAAGTTACCTTACAGCAGTTTTAAATTGAATTTACCACATTGTAAGGGCGCGGAAACCGCGCCCCTACGGTCATATTGTGGTTTACTTAAATTAAATTTGCTGTAAATTGATTTATGGAAAACAAAAAATGCACATGCTTCATTATTTCAAGCAAGAGCGCGAAGTCTGCCAGACAGAATCTTCGCTCTTGCGCGAGCTTCGCATTTATGCATGGGATAATTACGAATTATTATGACACTCTGCTTTCGAGCGAAAGGGGAACCAAAACAGAACATTATCCCTGATTGGTTATCGGTTGAAATCTCATTTGAGGCAAAGCAACCGCGTTGCTACAGCATATCGGTAGTGCCAGAGATTGCTGAAGTAGCACTCGTATTAGGAACATTGGAAATAGATGGGAGTGCGAAGCAATGGATGGGCTACCTTGAGAGTTTAGGTTTTTCAGATGTAGTGCAAGTACCTTGCCTTCAGCTTTTCGGACCTAGAGCCGACCGCGATCGGTAGACAATACAGTTACACTTAGGGTGTTGAGCGGATGGGTCCGTTGTAGTCAACATTGACGATGCCGGTTCTTGAGACAGTCACTACGCTCTCAACTGTAGGAGTGTCAGAATCAGGTCTATGCCCCGTAAAGTCGAATGACCAAGTGCCATGCCCATCGTAGGTGTAGGGAGAACTCTCGGCAGGACCATACATTGAGTTCTCAGCTCGATAACGTTGTAAACCACCATTGACCTTTTCCGCAGCTTGACGAGCTAAATTTTGGGCGCGGCGGATGGTAACGAGATCTCTCTGACTAGGATGAGGTTGGGCGTGGATAGGTAGCAAGTTTATAGTTAAAGTTGTCAAGACAACTGAAGTTGCAACAGTGATTTGTTTCAGCATAGCGATGATTCTCCACTCATTCTACTCATCTCTATTTTACTTTTTTACAAGATGATACTATAGAGACATTGATCTGATCTCTGACCAAAAACCTGCATTCCTGACTTGGAAAGGCTTAATTTTGCGTTATAAATAATCGCTGAAAAACTTAGATGTAGCAAATTATCAAAACCAGACAGGTAATGGGTTTTCAGACCATCTTGAAGGTTTTTACATGAATAAAGTGCTATGCCGACCTAACTCAATGGCTCTAACGCACGACATTCAGCTATGCTGTTTGTTCTTTGCGATTTCTATAAAAGATAAAAGCGGCAAAACTGATAAAGGCAATAGCTATAAATACCGAAAAATATTTCGCATTACTGCGGTTACTCAAATTAACTTTAGGGACGATACTCCAGTAACTGTCGGCAATGGCAATTCCTTGCTTTTCTAACCACGTTTTCACTTTTCCTTCTCCACCCTCAGTCACAAATCCACTCACCGTTACTGTTTCACTATTTGGATCTTTGTGAACGTACTGTTCAATATCACCCTTGTCTACTTAAAAAACTCCTGTGTTAAATTTTGACTCTACTCCATTAGGAAGTTGCCAATAAATTTGGTGAAAGTGTTTCGCAAATCGCTCTGCATCCGACTGAGAAGAACCACATTCTGCCGACAAACTAAAAATCAATGTCATAGTTAATTATTTCTTTATTTAATATTTTATCCCTTAAAGCACTTTCTCCCAATAATCTTGCGTATTGGCTATGGCAGTCTCATACTTTTCTAAAAGGATGGTTCGTCTTGGCATAATACTAATGTGAGTTGGACTATCTTGCACTGCCTCAATATCCTCCAATATCTGACAATCATCAATCTGCCATAATGGATCTTTCCCTGTACCACCAAACTCTTGTGGTTTACGGAAAGCAGGAAGTGCCGCGATTGATAAAGATGTAGACATTCCTGTGCAGGATTTTCCCAGTAGCTACATGGTTTAGTCAAAATCTCAAGTTAAGAAACCCGGTTTCTTCAAGAAACCGGGTTTCTAAGCGTGTGAAGGAAATCAAACAAATTAAGTTGTCAACAACTCTGCAGATAAGCGCGAAAAGGCAAGGCGCTCATTCTGCACATCCACAAAAATGGTGTCACCGTCGTTGAATTCACCGCGTAAAATAGCCTTGGCAATCTGAGTTTCTAACTCCCGCTGAATCGCTCGCTTTAATGGACGCGCTCCAAACATAGGATCATAACCGACTTCGGACAAAAAGTCAAGGGCAGTATTGGAAAGCTTGAGAGACATCTTGCGATCGCTTAGTCTTTGCCGCAGTCGATCTACTTGCAACTGCACAATCTGACGCAATTCCCCTTTCTGCAAAGCGTGGAAGATGATGGTTTCGTCAACGCGGTTGAGAAACTCCGGACGGAAGCTACTTCGCATCGCCTCCATCACCCGATGGTGCATCTCGTCATAGCGCGAGTCATCCCCCGCTATATCGAGAATGTACTGCGAACCGATGTTGCTAGTCATAATAATAATGGTGTTCTTGAAATCCACCGTATGACCTTGGGCATCAGTCACACGCCCATCATCAAGGATTTGCAAGAAAATGTTAAATACATCCGGATGCGCTTTTTCGATTTCGTCAAACAAAATCACAGAGTAGGGACGACGACGAATTGCTTCGGTGAGTTGTCCACCTTCCTCATAACCCACGTATCCCGGAGGCGCACCAATCAGCCGGGAAACCGCGTGTTTCTCCATGTACTCGGACATATCAATCCGCACCAGCGCATCTTCGGTATCAAACATATACGCCGCCAAAGCTTTCGCCAGTTCGGTCTTACCTACACCCGTAGGACCGAGGAAAATAAAGCTAGCAGTCGGACGATTGGGATCGGCAAGTCCAGCACGAGAACGTTGAATCGCATCAGCAACAGCTGTTACCGCTTCATCTTGTCCTACCACCCGGTGGTGCAGTTCATCTTCTAAATGTAGCAGTTTTTCTTTCTCTGATTCCACCAACTTGCTGATGGGTATCCCCGTCCACTTAGAAATAACTTCCGCAATGTCAGCTTCTGTGACTTCCTCTCGCAATAGTGATTTTCCACTACGTTGTGCTTGGGCTAGTTCTGTTTCGGCTGCTTCCAATCGACGATGCAAATCAGTTAATTTGCCATATTTCAACTCAGCAGCGCGGTTGAGATCGTAGTCGCGTTCTGCTTGCTGAATCTCTAGGTTAACCCGGTCTATCTCTTCTTTGACAGACTGAATTTTGGCGATCACATCTTTTTCCGATTGCCATTGGGAATTTAGTGCCCTTTGATCTTCTTTGAGATCTGCAAGTTCTTTTTCTAGTCTTTCTAGGCGTTCACGAGAAGCTGCATTACTTTCTTTTTGCAGTGACAGCCTCTCCATTTCCAACTGCAGAATCTTGCGGTCAATTTCGTCGAGTTCTTCGGGTTTGGAGGTAATCTCCATTTTCAATTTTGCAGCAGCTTCGTCTACCAAGTCAATGGCTTTGTCTGGTAAGAAGCGATCGCTAATATAGCGACTTGACAATGTTGCTGCTGCAACTAAAGAAGTATCAGAAATTTTCACCCCGTGGTGAACTTCATACCGCTCTTTCAAGCCGCGCAAAATAGAAATAGTATCGGATACAGAGGGTTGATCTACATAAACCTGCTGGAAGCGTCTTTCCAAAGCAGCATCTTTTTCGATATGCTTGCGGTACTCATCGAGAGTTGTCGCACCGATACAGCGCAACTCGCCCCGCGCCAACATTGGTTTTAGCAGGTTGCTAGCATCCATCGCGCCTTGGGTAGCACCGGCACCGACAACGGTGTGAATCTCATCAATAAAGAGAATAATATTGCCGCCGGATTCGGTGACTTCTTTTAAGACTGCTTTCAGACGTTCTTCAAATTCACCCCGGAATTTTGCCCCTGCAATCAAAGCACCCATATCTAAAGCTATCAGCTTGCGGTCTTTAAGAGACTGGGGTACGTCACCTGCAATAATGCGTTGTGCTAGTCCTTCGACAATGGCAGTTTTACCAACACCCGGTTCACCAATGAGTACAGGGTTGTTCTTAGTGCGGCGTGATAGAATTTGGATGGTACGACGGATTTCATCATCACGCCCAATCACTGGGTCAAGTTTACCTTGACGGGCAGCTTCTGTGAGGTCGCGCCCATATTTTTCCAGTGCTTCGTATTTGCCTTCTGGATTTTGGTCGGTCACTTTCTGGCTCCCACGAATTTGTTTAATAATATTCTTTAGTTTTGCTTCGTTTAATCCAAATTCTTGGAATAAACTTTTGCCAAAGCGGTCATCTTTGGCGTAGGAAAGCAATAGGTGTTCGATGGAGATGTATTCGTCTTGAAATTCCTTGCGATATGCATCAGCTCGATCTAGAAGTGTATCTAAGCTGCGTCCTAAGTAGACGGAACTGCTGCTACCAGATATTTTTGGCTGACTTTGGATGAATTGTTCGGTGCGATCGCGTAGTTTTTGCCCATTTGCACCTGCTTTGGTTAAAATACTGCTGGCTAGTCCTTCTTGTTCCAGCAGTGCTTTCATCAGGTGTTCGCTTTCGATCTGCTGTTGTTGGTATTGTTTGACAATATCTGGGGTGTGGGCGACGGCTTCCCAGGCTTTTTCTGTAAATTGGTTGGGATTTGTTGGTTGCATAGGCTTTTTAGGGAATGAACCACTGCAAGTGCACAGGGCGCATAGAGTGAACAAGATAATGGTTTGTTCTTATAAGGTCATTGTAAAAAGAGGAGGGCAAGTCACTGGATCGGTGTTCACGTCTTTTCTCTGTGGTATTACCGTCCGTTTTTGGCGCTATTGATGAATGAACCCCAAAGGCGCACTCTTGTCGCAGAGTTAAGGATGAGGATTGATTCTTATGTAGTAATTGTAAAAAGGGAGAGGCAATTAACTGGATCGGTGTTCTCGTCAGGCTAGAGTACGATTCAGTTGTATCCCCTCAATATTTCGGGGTAGGCAATTACTCTGGTTGCCACGACCAA
>CAZZVG010000289.1:0-7093 GCA_964657295.1 Iningainema sp.
GAATCTTATCTGTACAAATCTAGATAGGATGATTGTACAGCATGAGTATAGATTTGAGCGACTGAACTGATATCAGAATTGATATCAGATGCTCGATTCGTTAATACCTGTTGCATTAATAACTCATCTGACTGGTTTCAAAGAGATCAGGCAAGATATATTGTACAAATAACTACAAAGTATACGTAGTCGCCCTCAATATCAATCCACGCCTTACTTTACAATCGTCAAAATCTGTTTGTGTACTGAAGGCGTGGTTTTCCGAGTGTCCGGTGTATGGTAATATATGACGTTAATGAAAAAATGCATTGTCATAAACGCCAGACAGGGAAGATGTTAAGTAAAAATACGGAAAATTCTCTGGCTCAAGTTGCCAGTCAATTACTTGAGAGTAATGATTTTTTGGCGGAGTTACAGCAGAAAGCATTGACTACGCAGCGGGGGTATGCTGGCAATGTACGGATATTTTTTGAGTATTTTTTGCTCCGCGAACCAACTTCAAAGGATGTTGAGGAGTTCTGGGCATTAGATGGGGAGACTGCTAACGGGTTAATCCTCAAGTTTAAAAATCATTTGGTGGCACAGGGTAGGAAGGGGGCAACCATCAACCGTTACTTGGCTGCTATCAAGTATTTAATTAAGGTGGGACGGAACTTGAAGCGCTGCCGATATCACTTTGATAGCGACCGGATTGAATCTCTGAAAGTAACCAAGTACCGCGACACCAGGGGTGTAGTCGTGGATGAGTACAATAAAGTTTTTGATGTGATTGATACCACCTGCGTTAAGGGGAAGCGGGATTATGCCTTATTTCTGCTGCTTTGGGCAAATGTCCTGCGCAGGGGAGAGGTGGCTAAGTTAACAGTGGGGGATTTCGATTACCATGATCTGACATTAATTGTTTATGGTAAGGGTCAGGGCAATGATGTTTCTAGGATTGATTTGAATTTAGAAGTGGCAGAGGCGATTAGCGATTGGTTGGGAAGTCGTACAAATATTAAACCCAGTGATCCGTTGTTTATTGCTCTGGACTTCCACAATTATGGACACCAACTCACCGGGGACGGCATTTATGCTATTGTGCGTAAGACTTGCGATAAGGCTGGGATTAAAAAGCGGATGACTCCCCATAAGATAAGGCATTCGGGTATTACCGATGCCCTTGATTTGGCTGAGGGTGATTACCGCAAGGTTCAGCATTTGAGCCGTCATGCTGACCCCAGGACAATTCTGGTTTATGAGGACAATAAGAATCAGTACCAACTGGAGTTAACTAATAAGTTAGCAGCTCGTGTTGGTAAGAGGCGGCAATCTTAGTACTTTTTGTCAATACCTTCTACTGGACCGGCTCTCTAGATACTCCTCCGTCGCAAGTATTAACTTTGAGCATCCGAAAAAATAGCTAGGAATACTGAGAATTTCCTAGAGATAATTGGGAGTATATGTTATTGAAGAACTTTTGGTTTTCAAAAAATCTTAAAATCAACCGCTTTGCATGGATCTGTCCAAAACCTTAATTAGTTGCTTAACTTTCCATAACTTATCTACATTAACGTTCCTGAAGAGAACCAATAAAGTGAAAGTGTTCACCAAAGTAGTTTGCAGAAGTAGTCTGCAGACACTCCCTAGTATATTAAGAGGAATTATTTCAATGCGTAACCTGATTACCAAGTCTCTCATTCCTGCTATTACAATTGCCTTTGCAGGAGCGACTGCCGCCCAAGCTGGCACCGTTACTCAGTTGTCATCGTCAGTCTATTCAAATAGCCAAAATCATTACGATCTAGTAATCTTTTACAGTCCCAAAGCATCAGTTCCACTAACAGTCAACACTATTTTAGTTGGAGATGTGACAGGCAACGGTGTAGGCCAGAACCTAAACAACTGCGGCACCCCAGTCAAGCAAGGTGATACTGTCGTTGCTCACACGATAAATCCGGGTGGATATTGCTTTTTGCGTGCCTTTCCTACTGGGAATGGCGTTTTTGGTGAAGCAGTTCTTAGCGATTCCACAGCGGACGCAACAAACATCAACAACAATGTCCGAACCAGCCTGGAAGTGCGGGATGCCTCAGATAACACACTGATTCATGCAGAAGTTCACTAAGCATATAATTCTACTATAGTCAGAGTAGTGAAAGAGTGCTATTAACTGTAAAAAATAATATTTTGATCGCAGAAGCCTCCGAATATCTATTGGTAGAGGGTTTTATTTTGAGCCAACACCGCGATTTTATAAATCGCGGTGTTCGCCCCCATACACCTCTGCACTCAAAGTTAATGTATATTAACACTAGCACCCTACCCCCTACACCCTTTCCATTACTCATCAAGCTGGGTACCCAGGTTTTTGAATTGCGACAATGCCTCTACTGCGCCAACTTCATCAGCTAATCGTATAAATACACCTACCAATTCTTCTAATAAATCACTCCGATCCATCTCTACCCCCTCTTCTGCCAAATCCATCAACGCTCGATTAATTTGTCGGCTCAGTTTCTTGGGGATGCGAAAGGTGGTTTGGGTATAGTCCGGATTCGAGCGCTTGGCTAATTTCTCCTCGCTTGGCGATGCGGATGGTTGAGTAGACGACTGTGAAGATGGCTGGATGTTTGGGTACCCAGCTTGCTGAGTCCGATTGGCTGGGGGTGACGGAGATGGTTGAGCCGTTGGCTGTGCAGGTTGCTGGCTTTCTGGGTACCCAGCTTTTTTTGTGCTTTCTTCTTTTGCAGCACCGGCTCTGGGTTCAGATTGCTGGATTTCTGGGTACCCAGCTTTCTGGATACTTTTTTCTTTTGGGAGATCAGATTGTTTAGATTGCTGGCTTTCTGGGTACCCAACTTTCTGGGTGCTTTCTTCTTCTGCTGCTCCGGCTCTGGGTTCAGATTGCTGGATTTCTGGGTACCCAGCTTTTTGGGTGCTTTCATGTGCTGCCCCCAGCACTTCGCTAAATCGGCTCACCCTTGGATTGCTTGAACCACTTCGTTTTTTAGTTCTGTCCAGTCCCGCCATGCCACCTTCCCTCCTTTGACCTTATAAACAGGAACCCCCAGTGTTACTGCGTCCTTGTAAACCTTGTAAAGCCGAATCCCTCGACTGAAGACAGGATAACCCTGACTATTAAGTGCTGCCATTGCTTCAATCCCATCTTTTTGTGGTGGGGGTGGAACCATTGTCAGCAGCACTCTCCAATTGGTATCTGGTGGTAGGGATTTCGCCATAAGTGCCATTGCGTCCATAGCCAACAGGTCTGGCGGAGTTGGGACAATTAGCAAATCGCATCCTCTCGCCAATTCTTCAACTTCCACATCGTTGGGTCGAGCTGGTGTGTCAAAGATGATGTAGTCGAACGATTGCTTACGCATCAGTTTCGCTGCTTCCTTTTCCCCACAGATTTGAAACGGCAGTCCCCCAGGTCTTGCCCAAGTCGTTGCTGAGCGATTTGGATCAGCGTCGATAACTAAGGTTGTGCCATCCTCACAAAACAGTGAGGCGAGGCAGATAGCCGAAGTTGTCTTGGCAACCCCGCCCTTAAACGAGCTTAGAGAGATGATCGGCATAATCTTCCCCCTTCATTAAGTTAAGAGCATCATAGCGCACCACTTACCGTTTCTTTTGAATTTGTAGATGTGTAAATATCTGGGTACCCAAATATGTTAGCCGAGAAAATAGCCCGACCCCAATATTGATGACAGGGACAAGACCCAAAATCTGTTTAGCAATAGTGTCTCAGAACTGTCAACAAATTGCTAAACAGGCAAGTTCAGCAACGAACTCATCAAGATCTAAGGGTTTGGTGAACCATATGTCAAACCCAACACATACATATTCATGAAGCATCTCTTTATTGCCATAACCTGTTACAGCAATGGCTAGTACCTCTTTCCCTCCTTCTCCCACTTTGGTTCTCACTTGTTGAATTAGCGCACACCCATCCTCATCAGGCAAGGCAATGTCACTCACCAGAACATCAGGTTGCCATTGCACAAAGATTTCCAAAGCTTGCTGGGCTAAAGACGCGGTTAGCACTTCTACACCATAAAGTTGTAGCAGCACTGTGATCATATAGCAGAAATCATCATCTACAAGCAGTACTCGCAGTCCTTTGAGGTATTGAAGTAAGTTAGGAAAATTTTTAGTTTGCTTATTTAAAAAAGTTTCCATTTTATTGGGAGTATCAACAATATCACCCACATATATCTCCCGGAATTTCAAGTTATTTATAAAACAAGTCTCGCACCAAAAATCACTAAATTAAAAAAAAATTTTTGATGACTAGAAAAGACAAATCAAACAACTCATACTTTAGTTAGTAATTTTTTTGACATTTTTTCAATTTATCCTCTGTCAAAAAAAATCTAACTTGGTCAACTTATCTTGACTAATACTAGGTCTCATAGTCAGAAAAATTCGGATTTAACAGTTTTATTAATTTTTCTATTGTAGTCAAAAAAAAAACCCGAAGTCAAACAAATAACCCTTTAATTCAAACATTACCCTGTCATACTGTAAGGAAATAAGAAATTAATCTACTCTATACACAATTCACCCGTGTCTAGGGTTATCAGATTTCTTTTGCACTGTTTGTGAATGACAATCCTCTGGTAAATTAAGCTACAACTACCTCATATCTAAGGTTATGGGGTTTTTATTCTATATAGCTGTGGACTAGGATGATAAGTATTTACTGACATTTCAAGTGAAGGCAGAAAAGAAAAACCCGAGCCACTAGTTTGTAGTTCGGGATAGAATTCAGTAACCAAAAATGTTACGGATGGTAGGTGCCTTAAACCAATTTTGTCTGATTTAAGGGACTTCCAGAAAATAAAATATTCCACCCTTCTGCCGAGCAATCGTATCCTTCTTCTGGGGGGGGTGGCATTGAGCCGAGATGCATGTTTTTTCCAGCAAGATGACCCCACTCGGCTTGATTTCTCGTTACAGAACACGGCTTTTTTGACTCTAATGTAGCAAATTCTCAAAACCTTACAGGATAGGGGTTTTCAGACTATCTTGCTGGAAATTACTCGCATCTCGGCTCAATACCGTTTTGTGACTCTACTCAAGTCAATTCTACCAAAGGGCATTGTCATGAACGCCTGACAGGGAAGATGTTAAGTAAAAATACGGAAAAATCTCTGACTCAAGTTGCCAGTCAATTACTTAAGAGTAATGATTTTTTGGCGGAGTTACAGCAGAAAGCATTGACTACGTACGCAGCGGGGGTATGCTGGCAATGTACGGATATGAGCATTAAGGGGCTTCTTCCAGCCAGTCAACTCAAACAGGTACTCATCAGGATCAACATTGAGCATCGTTGCCCATTGAAGGTCTTCAACTAACGGTATAATTCATCACATTACATTCTCCCCTCTGCCCTCGCTTGCCTGCCTTGCCCGAAGGGCTTGTCAGAGGGAATTTCTATCATGTCATTCTGGTGACCTAAGCGTTTACGTGCCACAAAGAATGCTTCTTCTAGAGGTTGAGTGTAAGAGAGCAAAAGGAGCTTGTGTTCTGGCGGAACACGGCTTTCTATTTCATCCACTAACAGTCTTAACCATTGATGTGTCATTTCCCATGACACTCCCACACTGGGCATGACCATGATACATAAGGGTACTAATTCCTTTTCCACAGATTTGAGATCTTCCTCTAACATGGAAAGCCATAAGTAAGCCTGGAACATATCTAAGTCCCTCAGACAAGAGTGTGCGACATTTGGATGACTTAATCCACCTCTGTTGCTACGATGAGTGGGAAATAATTGTAAAAGTCGGCAGTAAACTGTTGAACTAATCTCAGAAACCAGAGGGAACAAATGTTCAACTAGAGTGAAGATGGGAGAACTTAGCTGATGAGATGCTGCTGCTACACAGACTCGCTGCCAAGGGATAGCGACTTGTTCTTCAACAAACTTAAAGTAGGGACACAGCAGAACTTTCTCCACTGATGTCAACTGATTAATCAGTAAAGTGTTACTGAAATTGAACAACGTAGTGAGAAAGCCTTGCACACGCCAGTCCCGTGCCATGACATGTTGCTCCTGATATTTCAGTAATAATTGTTCTAGTTCATTTGCCAGCTTAGAGATGTTTGGTATTGCCGATAATGAAAGAGAAATCGCATCAAAACTCCCCCCTGTTGTTATAAGTCTTGTTATAGGAGTGACAACGATACCAGACTGCTGTTGGTAAACGGACAATAACGTTTGATAAACTAGGCAGGCAAATTGAGTTATTCGTAGCCCCGAGTGAGAATCAATTATGTCAGGGATATACTCGTAGAGAGATTTCGCTAAGAGTTCTGCCTGATTGCTAGTGCGATCTAATACATTATTCAAGAGTTTAGCAGCAGTTAAAGCTCTAGCGTCTGGTAGAGATGCTTTCATCAATTCCCCATAAAACCGGGGATTTTTGGAGAGAGAAGAGACATCAACTGTATAACGCTCAGCCCAAAAGTTGAATAAGAGTTCAACCGAGGGAGTTTTAGAAGTGTCAGCAGATACTAGCATAAATTGGCTCGTAAGGAGGAGAAAATTTATAAGTATGTAACGAAACGTTAAGCTGTGGGATTAGAGTTAAATTTAACATATTGCGTACTGTAATTTCCTTTTTCTCCTCTAGCTTGAACACCATCAATTACGGCGTAAGGTAAGTGCGATCGCCAGAACATCTAACATATGACTAATAGTTAGCTATGATGCACATAGTTGATTGATGAAAAGGGTGTAGGGTGTAGAGTGTGGGGAACCCCAGCACACAATCTTTTATTACAGTAAATACTGCGAAAATAGAGACATTCTGACATGTTTCTTTGGATGATATTTATAGATAAAAAATAAGTGTTATTAAATTATTTAAATAGATTATTTAATTATATGTTTTGGGAAAATCTGTTTTTTTAGATCTGACAATTTGCCGAGTTAGTATTAGTAATTAGTCGTCGGCTATTAATTTCATTCACGGGTATTGGGCATTTTCGTTGACTGCACGCTTTCAAGCGGGTTATTTTCGACGGCTCGCGCAGCGAGCGTGTCGAAAATAACCCGCAACCACAGATTGATGGGGGCGAAATCCGCTTTTCTGCGATCGCT
>CAZZVG010000290.1:0-7082 GCA_964657295.1 Iningainema sp.
AGTTAAAACCATATGTTTAAGTAGACCACGCTGTATAGTGCAGTGTGGTCTTATATTTAGTTACTTACGTGGTAGCCGCACGCGTAAGTATTCAGCCATTAAGCTATTAAACTGTAAGACTTGTAAAATGATAGTTACTAGTCTAAAAGTGTACGCAATTCCTTTTAGGGCTAACTATTGAGGTACTGATAGCTGAATGCTTACCTCACAACTCTACTTTGGAGCAATGTTAATCATGAGCAAATTTCTTTCCTTTATTACCTTTTCCACTCTTCTTGTCCTCGGGGTGAGTGCTTGTTCACCTTCATCAGTAACAGAGCAAAAACAAACAACTCAAGTTGAGCAGGAAAGCAGTGACAACAGTGGGCAACAGCAGCAGTGTTCGCGTTCTGTTGTGATACAGAACAACGGTAAGACGGAGACTCACACCTCGTCGAAATGCTAAGCTTGAAAATTAGAATGTGACTTTTGAAGAGGGGTTTACCGTACCTATCTTTTACAGTTTTCCACACCTTTGAGAACTCATTTTAATGGTCGGTAATCATCCTTTAGCTAACATTGCGCTCAATGGAATAGAGGACATACATGCCTCGGTGAGATACGCCGATGATATGGTCTTCATACTCAAACCCAATGATAACGCAGAAACAATACTTGACAACGTTAGCCAGTTCCTTTCTGAAAGAGGAATGAAGGTAAGCGAGAAAAAGACTAAGCTAACCGCAACGACAGACGGTTTTGATTTCCTCGGCTGGCACTTTAAAGTGCAGAGCAACGGAAAGTTTAGATGTGTCCCTTCAGTGGATAACTTCAAAGCCTTCCGTAAGAAAGCAAAAGCCATTGTCAACGACTCGAATTATGGTGCTACGGAAAAAGCCACAAGGCTTTCTCCCGTAGTTAGAGGCTGGAAGAACTACCATCGCTTCTGTAAAATGGACGGGTCACGGTTCTCACTTTTCCATTTTGAAACGAGAGCGTTTAGAGTGTTCAACAAGGAAACCAAACTTAACCGCCATGATAGCAAGAAATTGCTAGATAAGGCATTTCCATCAGTTTCCTATTCCGAAAATAAACACGTGTGCGTCAAAGGTGAGAAATCACCCTTTGACGGAGACATAGCCTACTGGAGCGAGCGCAATAGCAAGCTCTACGACGGCGAAACCTCTAAAACCTTAAAAAGGCAAAACCATACATGTGCGGCATGTGGATTAAAACTTTTTTCCGATGAACGGGTTCACCTTCACCACGGGGATGGAAACCACGCAAATTGGAAGAAGAAAAATTTAATGGCTATCCATGAAAGCTGCCATGATTACCTGCACATGGGCAAAGCGAAAGTTAAGAACGTCGGGAGCCGGATGTAGCGAAAGTTACACGTCCAGGATCTAACAGAGAGGTGCGGGGCATAATACATTGGTGTCAACTTAAAGCTCAAACACGCAATTTATCATCGTTTTAGATCCCCCAACCCCCTTAAAAAGGGGGCTAAGATTTTATTTCCCCCCTTTTTAAGGGGGGATTAAGGGGGGATCTAAAATCTAGATGGTACATCAAAAAATTCTCAAATGCTTGTCTTGAATAACTTTTGGCTTAAGTTGACACCAATGGGCATAATAGCCTCCATCGACTCTACCACAAGATCCCCGACTTCTCATAGAAGTCGGGGATCTGAGTGTGACAATGTTTACACGATTTATCGCTGACTGAGTAGTGGCACTTTAGGCTGGATGCTTACCAAAAATTTGAAAGCAAATCTGGAATACTGGCATCTTATTTGGTAGATTAGTATATCTAAATCAAAGTTTTAACTATAATCTCTAACTTATTTGCAGGAGCGTAATTTCTAAAACCAGACCTAGAAAACATGAAGACTTTGACACGATTTACAACAACAATTGGTCTGTTATCAACGCTAGTTGTGGTTACTCCCACTTTTGCTGTACCAAAACCAACACTACCAAACACTGCACCAAACAAAGTGTTAAAGATACAACGTCAAAGCGGATACTGTCCAAGCACAATCGGTCTTTGGAGTTCTTTTCGTCACTACGTAGGTGGTGACGAACGTACTGTTATTGCTAACACCTCGCCGTTCGCCGATACCGTCCAGTTAGTAACATCAAACAAAAAGTTTGTCAAATACAGAGCGCCTTTGAAAAAAACTTATGCGAACTGCGTTGGTGGCGCTATTGATCGCCAACTTAGGTATGGGGTGAGGTTCCAAAAAGGCTATGTTTCATTTCGCCTCTCGCTACCAAAAGATACTTCCAGTAAACCGAGTGCTATCAGTGAGACAGAAGTAGTCAGTGATTGTCCTTACGTACGTTGGGCGATCGCTGACTAAATTATTCATCGCTCCGATCATTATTAACCTGACACAATAATTGCCCACAGACTTGCTCCCAGCCCAATAGATGCTAGGTGTTGCCAAAAAAGCGATCGCATTGATTGACGAGCAATTTTTTGTGTTAATACCATTGTTAAAAGCACCGATAAAATGAGGGTAGCACCTTGCAAAAAGTCAATTACGGCCGGATGAGCCACCAAAACAGGTAATTGCTCACCCGAAAAACCAAAAGTAGCAAAAGTTACTGGAAGAATGCGTCCTCCTTCTCCTAAACCGAAACGCAGGTAGTGAGCCAAGTTAGCCCCCAAAACCAATGGTAAGTATCCATAGGCAAGCGCGACAAATGGTTTTGGCTTAACGCGATTTTGAATTTTAGATTTGAGTTTTTGGATTGAGGTTTGCTCTTTTTGATCGGATTCTTTTAGTTTTGATGAGTAACCTAATAATCTAAAATCTATCATCCAATATCTGAAATAGGAAAAGCCGTATGCTGCAATTGGAATAGCTACGGGAATCATCAATGCCAACAGTGATAACCCCAAGTGTTGCCAAAATTGTGTTAAATCAAGTTGTAATCCCAACCAAGATTGTAATTCTGGTAAACGATGGAGATACACTCCGCTCAAAAGCAAAAACAATAGTGCTACCTCGTAGCTGTGAGGGACATGAGTTGTCCACAGTTCAACTCCAGGGGGACGTAAATTAAACTCAACGGAACGGTGGGGACAAGCTTTGAGACAAGTCATACACAGCACGCAGTCTTTGTTATCTTCTAACTGTGCTGGGTGAGAGTACAACGGACATCCAAGACTTTCCATCCCCTCGCCTTTTTGAGGTCCACCCTTATAGCATTGATAAGTGGTACAACTGGCAGAACAGATACCTTGTTGGGCCCGTAATTCTGTCATGGAAAGTTTAGCAAACAAACCATTCATTCCGCCAATGGGGCAGAGATAGCGACACCAAAACCGCCGTTCAAAAATGGCGGAGAAAATCATTGCCCCAGCAGTAATTAACAGCAGCAAACTACCAGAGAGGTAAGCTGTATTTTCTAAATCCCAAAGTTCCTCCCACAAGAAAATTAGAGCAAACAGTCCAAAGAGAAACCACCCACCCCATTTCTCTGCTTGGTGTCTGGGCCAGCGTTTGAGTTGTCGGGGAAATAACCATAAAGACAACTTTTGTGTCACTTCCCCGTAAATCATGAAAGGACACACAGCGCACCAGATTCGACCTAAAAAGGGAAATGCTAGCAAGAACACAGGCCACCACCAAGCCCAGAAAAGATTTAAAGCAAAGTTGCGCTCGCGAGTCTGGGGACCAAAAAACAGGACTCCAAGCAGAATGGCAAACGCCGTCAAAGTAAAGCCATAGTTGATCCGCTCAGGCCACCAAGGACTGCGTAGAAATTGCCGCAAACTAGGATAAGCATTTAAAAGATTGACGCGAAATTGCTTTTTCTTAGTTTGGGCTGACCAGAAAATTTCTTCTGTTAACTCTTTTGCATCTTCAGCTTGGACAATTGCCCGTTCCACTAAATTTTGTAACTCTTTGAGGTTACCAGGAAAATCATACGACTGCAAGCGGCGCAAAGCTTCTAATGTGACTTTAGGTTTAGTAGCACCTCTTGACCTATTGTAGAGACTGATGTAATACTCCAACTGCGCTTTAATATCAGCTTTTCGCACCCGTAACGGTGGCACTTTGATGATGTGCCCAACAGCACGGTCAATCGACGGTAAAGTTTTTTCTGATACTATTAAAATGCGGGCTTTATTGACGCGTGGTTCGGCAGTTGATTCTTCTGAACGACTGCTGGGGGTATATGTGTTCTTTTCAATCAACTCAGCTAACACTGGCAGCAATTCTGGTGGTGTTTCTTGAATATTGTTAAGAACTAGGGTGCCTTCTCCCAGCCATTCCAGCAGTCCTAATTTGCCTCCAAGGCGACCAAACAAATCTGCACCGCTTGTCTGGAGAATACCACAATTCACTTTAATAATTGGCTCTCTTCGATAAGCAGAACCATAGTGAATGAGGGCAGCAATATTATCTTTTTCTAAGCCCGGTTCCCCGAAAATGAGTACAGAGTTCCTTTCTGTCGCCGCTTTTCTAATTTCTTCTCGCAAGCGCACTGCATAGCGACTTGTACCGACGATTCCGCGTTGCGCTTTTGTGATTAAGTATGGTCTTAAAGCTGTGGAACGTTCTTGTTCATAGGTGAAAGCAGATGAGAGTTGAGCTAATTCTTGAGCCATCTGACGGGAGACAGCCTGAGCAATTTCTGGGAATTGGGTACCTAATTCCCGAAATTTAACTGCAGGTACAACCCACAACTCGCATTCTGTCACAGTGGTAATTGTCCGTTGAGCCAACTCATCCAACAGTAATTCTTGTAAGTTAATCACTGCTCCGGGAAGGAAACCTACAGCTAAGGCTGGATTTGTTTGATTGCTCTCACTTTCAAGTTGACCATGTTGCAGAATATACAGCCCTTCTGGAGATGAGCCTTCAGTAACGAGATGGTGCAATGCTTCCACCACTTGTTCTTCAATGACTTGGGCGATCGCGCTCAGTACCGTAGGTGATAGAATTCCTAAAGCCGTGCGTTCTTGTAGCCAGATCACTTTTTCTTCTAATGTCATGGTGATTTCTCCATGCAGCTTGTTATAAACGGAATTATCCCTTCTTAGCGGGTCGTGCGCGAATCATTTCTTCCCTATTACCAGCACGCATCTATACTATTGTATGTATTTGCCGAGTGTTAGTAGTTTTATGATATGTTGTAAACTTATGCTACAAAACATTCGATGACTGATAACTTATGAGTCTGTCAGATCTACCTAATCTCTGGGTACCGTTGGCTATGTTAATTTTAATTATCGTTGCTGCTGTATTTTTTAGTCGTCTGAGCTGAGCAACATCTCTATATAAGGGTTCGTTTGGATTAATTTGTCAACGATTGTAATTGCCAGCTCTTGTTTAACAGCCGCAAACGAGTCGTAAATGTATAGTATTATACATTTACCGGTCATAAAGGTCAACTCTCTGCCAATCTCTTCCTCCAGGTAGAGGTGTGAGATTTTTCCGACTGTTGATAAAAGCAAGTTCGTTTTCCCAAACGACAATATTCGTTTGAGGATGAGTGATATTGCCAATATGTAAATCAATCGCTTGGCGAATAATTTCCGCTTCGCTTACACCTGTTTGCTCAGCGATCGTCTTCAGCAGATGGTCTTGATGGGGTTCAATATAAATTTTCTTGCGGATTTTGCTTGGCACTATTTTCGCCTACACAGCAATGTATACGTCACATTATACATTTTCCTAAGAAGGAATACAGTGAGGGACTTCTGCTCGAAACTGTTAAACTTAACATTTGTTGCTTTATCCATACTATAGGTGTAGGATGAAACACGATTTCAGGGATACAACTCTTTACAAAGCGGAAGTACCAAAATCTGCCCGATTGGCAGTGGCAGGAGTATTTTTCGTGGGTGGTGCAGGATTTGCCAACTGGGTAACACGCATCCCAGAAATTCAACAGAAACTGGCATTAAGTAATGGTGATCTGGGAGTTGCGCTGCTAGGTACGGCCTTCGGAGCAGTGCTGGCAATGCCTACAGCCGGATGGTTGGTGACTCGATTTGGTAGTCGTCCGGTCACAAAATTAGCAGCTTTGGTATACTGTATCGCACTACCTCTGCCTACCCTAGCTCCTAATCTACCACTACTAACGATCTCTCTGATGGTTTTGGGCGCTTTTCTTGGGGCAGTAGATGTATCAATGAATACTCAAGCTGTTGCTGTTGAACAGCGTTATCACCGACCGATTATGTCGTCATTTCACGGCTTGTATAGTGCAGGCGGTATGGTTGGTGCGGCAAGTGGCGGTTTGGTAGCTTCTTTAGGGATTAACCCCAAGTCACATTTGCTAGGGGCAGCACTTTTACTGGGAATTATAGTAGCTTTTGCATCACGAAAGTTGTTGCCTACTGAGGGGAATATTACGAATGAGTCAAAGTTTGCTCTGCCAAAAAGGTCACTCCTTCAATTAGGTATAGTAGCATTTTGCGTCATGCTTAGCGAAGGTGCAATGGCTGACTGGAGTGCAGTCTACCTCAGCCGGACACTTGCGACGGGACCAGGACTGGCGGCAGCTGGATACACGGTGTTCTCACTCGCTATGGCTGTCTGTCGCTTGAGTGGCGATCGCCCTACCCAGCGTTTGGGACCAGTGCGGATGGTACGCTTTGGTGGCACTGTTGCCGCGATCGGATTGGGGTTATCTTTGATAATTGCTCAGCCGTTTGTAACCCTGATCGGCTTTGCTTGTGTTGGAGTTGGCTTGTCAACCCTTGTGCCAATCATCTTTAGTGCTGCTGGACGCACTCCAGGAATTACTTCAAGTCAAGCACTGGCGGCAGTGACAACGACTGGCTACTGCGGATTTCTTTGCGGTCCACCCTTAATCGGTTTCGTTGCTGATTTTCTTAATCTCCGCATTGCTTTGGGTATTGTCGTCGTCATGTGTGCAATGAGCGTTATACTGGCTCCAACAGTTGCTCGCTCTGCTGGAAGCGAGTAGAAGATCCCCGACTTCTTAAAGAAGTCGGGGATCTTCTTTCTTACATTTGCTTTTTCCTGTTCCCAATCATCAGAACAGCGACAATCGCACTTACCAATGCCAATCCAAAGGCAATAAACATACAAGCGCGAAAGCTATCTACAAATG
>CAZZVG010000291.1:0-7071 GCA_964657295.1 Iningainema sp.
CCCTCTCTCCCTCTCTCCCCCTCTACCTAAACGGTAATCTTCGGGTGAGAAGGGAGTAGCTATTAGTTTTCAGCACGAGCGGAAAAAGTTGATGGCTGATAGCTATCCTTGAACAACTCCTACAGGACAACTAACATTTGTCCCGCCCAATCCACAATACCCACCGGGGTTTTTGGCAAGGTACTGCTGATGGTAATCTTCAGCGTAGTAAAACTCAGGAGCATCAAGGATTTCAGTGGTAATCTTGCCGTACCCAGCAGCGTTAAGAGCTTGCTGATAAGAATCTCGCGATGCTTCTGCCTGCTTTCTTTGGTTTTCCGAATATACGTAAACCCCTGAACGATACTGAGTACCCGTGTCATTCCCTTGGCGCATTCCTTGAGTGGGGTTGTGATTTTCCCAAAAGACTTTTAGCAAGTCTGAATAACTGATCACTTTTGGGTTAAAAACAACGTACACCACTTCATTATGCCCGGTTTGTCCGGAACATACCTCTTTGTAGGTAGGATTAGGAGTTACGCCACTGGCGTAACCAACTGCAGTCGTGAAAACTCCATCCAGTTGCCAGAATTTGCGTTCTGCTCCCCAAAAGCACCCCATGCCAAAAATTGCCATCTCCATTCCCTCCGGAAAAGGCGGCTTAAGCGGATGACCATTTACGTAGTGACGGCTAGGTACTGGCATAGCTTCTGCACGTCCTGGCAAAGCTTGCTCAGGAGTAGGCAGGTTAGATTTTTTCCCAAATCCAAATAACACCATTGATTTAGACTCTGATTTATGATTAGTTTGTTTACCTTACTTAATATTTTAACAAATAATCTAAGTCCCCATTCCCAGTTATATCTCAAAAATTGCAGATCCCCGACAACTTTTACGAAGTCGGGGATCTTGGAGTCAAGATTGCTGAATGCTTATAATAAGCAAGTCATTATGAGAGAAAAAGATGGCATACAGTGATTTTACTCTTGCAAAAGTACAAAAAAGCTTTAACTTAACACTTGATGAAACTCGTAATCTATTTACTGATATACAACCTATTGCACCATCAGAAACGTTAAAAACGCTCTTGATAGATTACATCCCTTTAGCAACTTCAATTGCAACTGAAAAAGCTCGTTCTGAGTTTTTAATTGCACCAATTTTAGCAGATTTAAGAAGGTTTTTAAAGAACAAGGTATCTTTATTTTCTGGTAATGAGTTTAATGTTGACCAGACAAAAGGATTACAAGGGTTTTGCGATTACATCTTAAGTTTTTCACAAGAGCAATTATTTATTTCTGCTCCTGTAATGTTTATTTTTGAGGCAAAAAAAGAAGATATTAACGGAGGTCTTGGTCAATGTGTTGCGGCAATGATTGCAGCACAACTATTTAATCAAGTTCAAGGAAGTGAAGTTGATCGGATTTATGGAGGTGTAACTACCGGAACTAATTGGAAGTTTTTATTTATAGAAGGAAAGACTGTTTATATAGACTCTATTGAATATTATATTAAAGAGGTTGATAAAATTTTGGGTATTTTGGTGCAACCATTTCAGAAGGCGGTTGATTATTAACTATTTTATGCTAACCAGTTTTCTATATTTAGATTTTGAAAATCGGTATAATCAGCAACGTTGTTTGTTACTAAAGTCAAATTATTTACCTGAGCGATCGCGGCGATTTGTCCATCTGCGTAAGCTGGGGTTTTGCCGATTGATGTCAGTCTTGCTCGTTCTACAGCAAACCACTCAGCAGCCGCAATATCATGATGATTTATCTCGCACAAGAGCAAAAATTTCATCGGGATTTATCTCTGCTGCCTCTACATTGTATTCTTGTCTAAATTGTTCTATAGATTCTGAAAAGTTTTGTGTTTTATTCAATAATTTTTCATATTTTGTGTTAGAAATAATAACAGCAATCTGTTTACCTTGCTGAGTAATTTGAATGGGTTCACCTTGTTCCACTTCTTGAATAATTTTGTTTATGTTCAGGGTAATTTCTTCGATTGAATATTCACTAGACATAACTATTTACCTAACTCAATTTTCCCTTACTCAAATTTTAGCGCTCTTCTATCGCGCTTTGCAAATTTTCGGACAAGCCTACTCATGCGGAAAGTTTGTAGTTGCGCTTTAGCGCTCTTAACAGTTTTGTGCAAAGGCAGCTTCGGCAAAGTGCTGATAATCCGTTAATACCAGTGGTTAGCAGGAAGCATAAAACTATAAGGTGCGCTCATTTTCTGGCAATTCTTGACAAAACTGAAGAATAGAAAGAAGGTGGTATTGCCATCTTCGAGTTACCTTCTTACTCACCGGGGGTAATTCATTTTATTTAACTACATTATGTCACCCAAAAAAGCAAATGGATGTGGATGTTCGAGTGTTCCCATCTCATTAATTCTAGTTATCTTAGGCGGTGGTTACTGGTGGTTTATCCATCTTGGTCATCTAAATAATATCAGTAAACTCTTACCTAATAACCAAGACTCGACCAATCCTCAGATACCAAGTGTGCTCAGCAAGCAAGACAAGAATACTAATTCTCCCTATACGCAAACAACCAAACCACAAGCTTCACCATTAGCCGTAACGCCCCAAAAATCACCACTATCTAGCAACTCTCCACAGCCAAGAGCGAATGCCTCACCATTAAAACAAACTCTTTGGGATAAAAAAGTAATCAGAGGAATTTATTTAAGTCGGTACCAAATTACTAATAATGCTGACGAACAAACGATTCGTCAACGAGTTCGTTATTATCACGAACAAGGAATTAATACGATTATTCATGGAGTCTGGGGTAATGGTTGCACGATGTACAATAGCACTGTCATGCAGCAAACACTCGGATATAAAAGTTGTCCTAATCAGTTTCAGGAGCAATGGTTAGATTGGTTGATTGACGAGGCTCACAAACAGGGAATGCAAGTTCATGCCTATTTTGAGAAGGGTATTAAAATCGATAAAAATAGTCCGATTTTTGACTTGGCAATTTCTAAAAAATGGATTGTGCCTGGAGTCGATAAAACCTATCGTGGAATCGATCACTATGTTTTGGATGTGGAGAGTCCAGAAATCGCTAATTTTTTCAAAAAAATCTTAGTAGAATTTGTCCAGAAATATCCAACTATCGACGCCGTTCAGTGGGATGATTATTTGGGTTATTATGCCGAATTACCTGGTCAAGTTGATCGTACTGCCCGTTTGACGAGTTTTGTGCAGCAAATGATAGCTGATATGAAAAAAGCTAACCATAATGTTAGTTTCGATCTTTGTCATCATAACCCTTATTGGGCTAAACGTTATTTTGCTGCTGATTGGCTTTCTTGGAAAGTAGATCGCGTCTTCATCCAAGCTTATAACGACGCTAATTTTAACCAAGAATTAAATTATGCCGAAAAATATGCTGGAGTGGCAATTACAGATAAACAGTTATATCACTTAAAAGAATTGGTTGCACAAACTAAAATCAAGAGTGTTTTAGTTTTTCCTCTTAAAGGAGAACCAGAAGCAACCGCTGCTACGATCAAAAACTTAACGAGCATCCGTGAGAGTTTAAGATAAAGCGCATGATTGTCAATCAGTTAAAATAATCTTCAGAATAATGATAATCATGCGAGGAGATAGGGGGAGGATGCGAGGCAAGGTGCAATTCCTCTCCCTATTTTCACAGCCGTACAGGAGCAAAATTTATAGTAATAGATACTATTAATGGCAGGTGTGCGAAGCGAACCGCATGATAACTATATTATTCTTGTTCGGGTGAGCGCGATTTCTTGATTGAAATCATTTCGATTATTAAGGGACACAAGGACATAGAAGAATTATTCCGGCAATAACGCTGGGGCTGCTTTCTGACTAAATCAATCCTCAATTGGCAGAGCAGCGGCTTCTGTAAAGCCAGCTTTGACTAAGCGATCGCACATTTCCGCCACCTTCTGAGTATCCAGGTAAGCATGAATATACACCGCTTTACCCCATCGCATTTTAATCACATGAACGCCCTCATTCACGTAGTCAGAACCGTCAGCAGGTTTGGCGGCATCCACCCATTCGACGGCGATCGTTGTGTTCCAGGGAGCACCACTGACTACAATATTTTTAATGTCAAAGTTTAGCCCTGGTGATAATCGGTATAGCCGTTGAAACCATTGCCGCATCGCCTCAAGACTATGACGAGTGCCACCGAGCGCATGGATACCGCTAAAGGTGTGAGTAATTTTTGGCGAAACTCCTTTGAGTACACTTTCGTAATCACCTTGATTGAAAGACTCAAAGACTTGTCGAACAAATCGACGCACAAAAAAAGAATACATGATTGGCTCCTGAAAATGCTTGAACGATATTTACGCTACAAAGACTTTCTGAGGTTGTTGATCATTGCGATACACAAAACCCTAACCTCAGCGAGTACTTTGTTGCTCCCCTAAAAAAGAATGTTTACACCGACAACATTAATCTAACAAGGAAAGTTTACATTGTCAACATAGTGAATTAGACTGAGAGAAACACAGTAAAACCCTATGGCAGAACGAGAAACCTACCATCATGGCGATTTACGTCAAGCATTGATTGAAGCAGCACTGACGCTCATTTCTGAAAAAAATGTGGAGAGCGTTTCCCTGCGCGATGTCGCACGTCGGGTTGGGGTATCCCATGCTGCCCCCTACCGTCACTTTGCTGATAAAGATACTCTATTAGCCGCCGTTGCTATAGAAGGGTTTCAACTGCTACACGATGCTCTGGAAGAAGCTGCTCACAACGTTCCAGATCATTCACTCAAACAGTTGCAAGATATCGGTATTGCCTATGTTCACTTTGCACTCTCGCATTCTTCTCACTATCGCCTCATGTTTGGTGCCTACCAGACAACGGCTTCGCAACAGCCGGACAACCTGGCAGAAGCCGTAGATAATGCTTTTATGGTGCTAGTTAATGTTATCATCCAAGGTCAAAAGGTGGGTGTGATGCGGGCAGATGATCCCAGGCAGTTAGCCCAGGTAGCCTGGGCACTGGTACATGGTTTGGCAATGCTACTGATGGATGGAAAGATTTCTGGAATGAACGCTCAATCAGTTACGTCCTTGTCTACTGCTGTGACTCAACTTTTGCTCGAAGGAATTGCGATGCCTTTATTGGGCGATCGCATGTCATAGCTGTCATAATGGTCTTATCTTTCTCCAAACCATTGAATTCTTGTAAAAACTATATGAGTTATGAAATGAAAGTCTTAGATCCTCGACTTCTTTAAGCAGTCGGGGATCTAAGACTTTCACGAATGATTTAGAATTGCTATATAGTAAATTTAAAATATGTATAACGGTGTATTAATAATGGTTCAAACAATTCAAGCAAGAAACGTCACTCTGCATGACTTAAGTACAAAATTTGGACTTCAGCTAGTTAAGGATGAGCAATTTTTCCGTGAGTGGCAAGATAACTTGCCAGAAATCACTAGTGTAGATAAGCAGCGACTTGATCGAGTTCAAGAAAGTTATTCCAATTTACTTGAGTACCCCCCCATGCTTGAAAACACAGTCAAAATGGTGGTGCTATCTCCCTTGTTAGAATTAGCAGATTTTTATTTACCTCCCTTTCACATCAAGTCAGAAAAGTCAGTGGAAATTTCCGATGAAGATGAAGGCGTGATTGTCAAAGGAAATATAGATGTTTTGGTGTTATCCGAACAACTTTGGGTAGCGGTTATCGAGTCTAAAAAAACAACTTTTTCTTTAGAAGTAGGATGGGCGCAGCTACTTGCTTATATGTTGGCAAATCCTCACCTAGATAAACCAGCTTTTGGGCTGCTGACAAATGGCAATAGTTTCTTATTCTTTAAATTAGTAAAAAAACAGACTCCGCAGTACGCTGTGTCTAAAATGTTCTATATTTTCAATCCTGGGAATGATTTGTATGGCATTCTAAGTGTCTTAAAAAGTCTGGGGCAATTGATAAAAAGCAACTTATAATTGTTGCGAAGGGGTATAATTTTGAAAACGGTTGAGGTTTTGGGTGTCAAGCGAGTGGAAATCCACGACAATTTCTTTGAGTTAGGATGCCATTCCTTACTAGCAACTCAGCTTGTCTCCAGAATCCAGGATGCTTTTAAGATAGAGTTACCTTTAAGTAACGTCTTTGAGGCACCACCAATTGCCGAACTATCTAAAGTGGTGGAAAGTTTGAAAGAAAGCAATCCTAAAAGTCAAGCGCCACCTTTGGTTAGACTTTCACGAGAAAGTCGTCGGATGAAGTTACCTGAATATTACATACCATAACTTGCACGATTTCGTCAAATTATGCTGAGGTCACTAAGAATTGAAAATTTTCGTTGTTTCCAAACGTTCGAGCTTCAACAGCTTGGCAAATTAAACCTGCTTGTCGGTACTAACAATAGTGGGAAAACATCAATCTTAGAAGCAATTCAACTGCTTACTTCCCAGTCTAACCTCGAAACATTACGAGAAGTCATGATTGATCGGGGTGAGTACATTTTAAACGATGAACGTAGTGATAGTCGTGAGCTAGATGTTCGTCACCTTTTTTATGGTCATGAAATTGATCTAGGTAGCAAGTTTTCAATCGTTAGTAGTAATCAGAGTAATTCAGAAGGAATTGCTATATCTGTAGAAAAGACAGAGCAACTTAGCTTGTTTGAAGAATTCCAAGAGTTTGTATTGGTTATTAAATTGTTGGGGCAGAAGAATGAAACTATAAAATTACCATTGTCACCAGAAGAAGGTCTTCCATTCGATTATGTCAAGCGGATTCGTAGAGATTTCAACAAATCTGGAGTCAAAACACAATTTATCACATCATCCTCTCTAACACCCGAGGAAATGATTAATTTATTTAATAAAGTTGTTCTAACTTCTGAGGAGAATTTTGTTATAGAGGCACTCCAAACAATTGAACCAAAAATCGAACGCATTGCTCCTGGCGAGATTAAATATAAACAAACTAGCTCACGCAGCGGCTTTCGAGTACGTCTATCTGACAGTGATAAACCTATACCGATTGGCAGCATGGGAGATGGAATATGGCGAATATTAGGACTTACATTAGCAATTGTTAATGCAAGAAATGGAGTT
>CAZZVG010000292.1:0-7043 GCA_964657295.1 Iningainema sp.
TTTTAAAAAACCCGCCCCTACGTTAGATCTCCACAGGATGTTGTCCATAAAATGGTAGTGCTTCTGACCAATCAGGGCGTTTTCCTTGTTGCCACTCCAGATATGCCAGATTTAACACGCTTGTCACTGTTGCTGCTAACCCGGATTTTGCTTCAATTAATTGATAACTTGTCTTCCAATTCGCTAACTTTTCCTGCCATGCTTCTGGTGTAAATACAGTATCTGGTAATAAAACGCTGAGTTTGGAAGCATCTGGCAAGGGTTGATAAATAGCCGCAAAAACTTGACCTCGTTGGGCTGGCATTTGGACTGCGTAGACGCGGAGCGGTGAGGCATCGCGAATGACGGCTTTTCCGTTGGGCTTGCCGTAAGGCATCGCACCCTCTGAAAGCAGATGATCCCAAGCCACTGCCGCCAAAGTGGAAATTGCAAATACGGGAATATTTAACTGTTGCCCTAAAGTACGGGCAGTGACAACTCCAATGCGAGATCCTGTAAAACCACCAGGTCCCTTTGCTACAGCAATAAATGCTAAATCTGCCCAAGTTTGCGGGTGGATAAATTCTACTAAATATTGATGGATATGGCTGGATAAGCTACGCTCTAAATTCCAGACTCCATAACGAGTGTCGCCAGCCAAACGACACATTGCCAAACCCAATTCGGGAGTGGTGGTATGCAGCGCCAGTCCGTATTTTGTTTGTTCTGTATATTCTCGCTCATTTTCTATAGACATTTATTTTCTTTTAGATAACGAATCAATTCGCATCTTTTTACTAAATTTTAACGGCAATTCTTTCACGGATAACATTTTTATCAACAAGTTGTCGCTCTACTAGTTCTCGATTTACTAATAAAATTAGCTCAATCGCTTCTTGCAAACTAACTCTTGCTTCTTCCAGCGTTTTTTCGTGAATATTTGCACCTGGTAAGTCTTGAACATAACCAATGTACAAATCATCTACTTTTTCAAATACAGCAGTAAACGAGTTTTCCATAGAAAAATTAGCGATTCGAGTTTGAGTTAAACTAAATTAATATTTATCAATGACTTGTTGCATGAAGTTCTGCCAATTTTCATTGGGATTCCAAATTTGATGTAAGTCTTTTTTTGCTTCTGAATCACTCATATTTTCATGAAGACGGCGATAAAGATACATGAAAGCTGAAACTCTCATGTTAGCAGCACAATGAACAAACACTTTTTTGTCAGTATTTGCTTCCATGATGGCAGCGAACTGTGTGAAATCCTCTATTTTCGGAGTTTCCCAGACTACAGGAATGTGAATATACTGCATATCTTGAGCTTCCACAATTTGTTTTTCATCAGGTAAAGCATTACTTGATGTTGGTAATGCCAGATTTATAACAATTTGGTATCCGGAATCTTTGATTGCTGAAAATTGTTCTGTAGTGGGTTGTCCGGAGGTGGCAATTGAGTCTGATAGTTTTAGAAAGTTGTAGATGTCTTCCATTTCATTTAGGAGTTAGTTGTTAGTTGCAAAGGCAATATCTAGAGATGCGTATTGCCTCCGGATTCACCCGTGGATTAAATCTAAAATCCTCAAACCTAATCCAAAATCGAATTTAAGTCTCGTACAAAGTACCATCCTTATGTGTAAAAATAATACCATCAGGACTGGTTTTGGCAATCAGGTCATCGTCTGGGTAGCTGACTAGCTCATCAGGAGTGCGATCGCCAATCTCCAGATAAACCACCGTTGCTTCGGAACGATTAACCAAATGGTGTCCATCTTCCTCCCCAGCGGGGAAAGCTGCCATCATTCCTGGTTTCAGGATTTGCCCTCCTGCATTGGTTACTAATGTAACTTCACCTTCTATCACATAAATAAACTCATCTTGGTTGCTGTGCCAATGTCTGAGGGCAGAACAGCTTCCCGGCGCAAGTTTAACTAAGTTTACACCGAAATTTTTCAATCCGGCGGCATTTCCCAAAGCTTGTTTAACTCGTCCGGCGATCCTAGGCTTGAATTGAGCGGGATAAATTGTGGTTGTCCGACTGGGTACATTTTCAGGATCGATAATCATTTTACAGTTCCTCATCCGAATATTAATAAATTTCTAAAACTAACAGTTGCCAATGATTTTACAAAGACAGGTTACACCAATATCGGCTTTTATAGAAGGTAATCAAAGTATGTCAGATCTGACGCTTGTCATTGGCAATAAAAATTATTCATCTTGGTCTCTCCGTCCTTGGCTAGCAATGAAGCAATTTGGGTTGGAGTTTAATGAAATTCGCATTCCACTCTACACCCCAGAATCTTCAGACAAAATTTGCCAATACTCTCCCGCCGGAAAAGTACCAGTTTTGTTGCACGGTTCTCAAACAGTGTGGGACTCTCTTGCTATTTGCGAATATTTGGCTGAAGAATTTCCTGAGCATAACTGGTGGACAAAAGATAAAACTGCACGCGCGCTCGCCCGTTCTATCAGCGCGGAAATGCACTCAGGCTTTCAACCTCTGCGTCAGAATATGCCAATGAATTGCCGTGCTAAACTTCCAGGTATTGGTATGGCTCTTGGGGTACAAAAAGATATAGACCGTATCACCGCCATTTGGCAGGAATGTCGCCAAAAGTTTGGATATGGTGGTGATATGTTGTTTGGCGACTTTACAGTTGCTGATGCGATGTTTGCACCAGTAGCCATGAGGTTCATAACTTATGAAGTGCAGTTAGATGCTATTGCCAAGGATTATGTTGAGGCAATTTTGGCACTTCCAGCAATGCAGGAATGGATACAAGCAGCTTTGGCTGAGGTAGAAATTATTCCCAATTTTGAGTATTGAGCCGTAGACTATTCTCAATATACAATTTAATGAGAATATAAAATTCGTTTATAATCAGAAACCAAGTTTTACAGGGTTTCCAACTTTTAAAATTTTGCCAGCTTCCGAATCAGACACTTTTGTATTGACAGCTAACCGATAAAAATGATTGAAGCGAGATGGAGTTGTCCAAGAGGGCAAAGACTCCCGCCGCTTCGCAATAAATATTTTCTGAAACTGAGGAAAAGCCTCTCCCGTCTTAGAGTTTCGTGTAGGAACAACACAACGCTGGCAAGGGTTAGTTCCCGTAAACATGACATCTCCCACCTGAAAGTAAACGGAGGAATGTTCTTCAGCAAATAATTGCTCCTCCCAAAAAGGTGGTACTCCGTCAATTTCAAGATTGGTTCGCATTCGGAGTCGCATTTCATCAACGCTTAATTCTGGAAACCATGATGCCGCTGCTTCCAAAGTGGCAGTACTGATGATTGTCGGCCCAGATGCGTCTGTATCATCAGGAAAACCAGTGAGGGAATTTTGGACAAATTTAATTGTCAACCCAAAATAATTGCCTAACCAAGTTTCTAAGTTTGTACGTTCTTCATCAATATGAAAAATAAATTTCTCACTCTTATTTTGAATTTGCAGAGTAAGAATTCTTAAGTCAACATCCAAAGACGATCGCAGTAAATGAATTTGAGCATTTCGCTTCCCATTCACAAAGTTACCTTTTTCGTCAAATAAAGCAAATTCTCGATCATGTTCTAAGGCACCACTTCTAAGAAGAGTTGCTTGATTAGTGGCAAACCCATCGAAAGATTTAATCGGGTAAATAAAAATGCCTGCTAGGTAAGGTGATATAGTTGACATTTTTGCACAGAGATTTATTTATGAGCAAAAGCCTTATTGAAAATTAATTTATACCTATTGTATAATGTTTATACATATAATTTTCTCCACAACATGTCTTACAGACTACTGGAAAATGGTCCCAAACCGCCAGAAGAATATATTGAAAAATCTCTCGCTCGCTGTGAACGCAGAGAAATAAGATAAGTAATCTTGCACTTGTGTTGGGAGTAGTTTCAGCCCGGATGGGCGACTACTGGCTTCTGGTAGTGATGACTAAAGTTATAATAGGTGCATTATGACATATATTAAGAGTAATGTCATAAACAAAAAATATGAACATTAACTCCATTTCTACCAAAGTCACTGATGGTGGCAGGATTGTCATCCCTGCCGAGTACCGACGAGCACTCGGCCTCAATATAGGTGACGATGTGGTACTATCGCTCGAAGCAGGAGAGATCCGTATCCTTTCCCGGAAGGAAGCCCTGCGACGAGCAAAAGCACTCGTAAGACGGTACGTCCCCGAAGGAACCGTACTTTCGGACGAACTTCTTGCCGAACGACGGCGTGAGGCAGCGAATGATTAAGTATGTCCTTGATGCATCGGCACTCCTTGCATTCCTGGCGGGAGAGCCAGGGGGTGATGCCGTGGAAGAGGCGCTTCCCTCGGCGCTCGTAAGTAGTGTCAACATGAGCGAGGTGATCGCAAAACTTCTCGAACGCACGATGTCGGAAGACGAGGTGCGAGAAGTCTTACGGTATCTCGATTGCGAGGTCGTCGATTTTACCCTCGAACGTGCGTGGCGTACAGCACGGCTTCTTCCCCTCACCCGTCATAACGGACTTTCACTCGGGGACAGAGCTTGTATCTCACTTGCCATTGAGCAGAACCTTCCGGTCATGACCACCGACCGAGTATGGGGTTCGCTCGACGTCGGGATCGCGGTGAACGTCGTGCGGTAAGAAACACAAACTACGTATTATGGTAGTTTCAGATTGACACTCTGAGGTTTTTCGGTGATGTTGCGTTTTCGAGGAGTTTGGTACAAGCGTCGCCAGGAAATGCAAAAAACTGTATCAGAACCAGCAACCCAAATTGAAATTGAGGATTAGCATAAACCAAGTAAACTCCCTACAGCAGGCGGGAATCTCTCATGAACTTGTTGACTTACATGAAGCATCTCGCAGGTTCTGGTGCTATTGCTTATTATTATGCTACTCAGATCCGCGACCCTAAAACCCGCCCTGACTTCTTGGCGGGTTTTCAGTTAGTCGAGTCTAGCACCGTTCCTTTTCTGACTGTACTTAGCGCTCGTGCCGCAGCAGAGGGCGATACTTGGCTTGCTGAAAAACTCGCAAAACATGCATTAGAAGAAACAATACATGCTAAGATTTTGGCCCAGGCCATAAAGCCGCTAAAAAAATCACTCCTAAACTCTCAAATCATACCAACAAACACTAACGAAAGTCAATCAAAACAAGGACGCACTCCGTTCTCACTGTACTTCGAGGGGTACTCCTCTGAACAGATACAACCTGAAGTCATTGACTGGGATGTATTTATGGGTAGCACATACATTTTGGAATTAGATGCGAGCAAAGACTTTATGCGGATGGCAAATGTATTACCTGATGGCGATCCGACAACTCGTAGCCTCAAATTGGGAATTTTAAGCATTGCCAAGGATGAAACTCGTCATGCTGCGTATCTTTACGAAGCAATGATGCGGCGGATGCCCGCGACTAAAGTTCATAAACTGGTGGAGAAGTGGCGCACTCATAAAGTCAACGCCTTGTTAGCGTCTGTTGGTGATATCATGCAAAGCTACAGTGAAAAGCTTTTCACTGTAGAATGAAAGCGCTTACCGTCGGCAAGCGTTTTCACCCCGTTGTCATGATTATCATGATTTTTCAAGAACTGTCTCTTGAGTTTTTTTGATGACAGAACTTGGCAAAAGTAAAAAGTAAGAGGAATAAAATCGGTTTAAAGCCCCCAACTTCGCTCTTGGAAAATAAAATAAAGATTTGTTTCGAGACGCGCAGCACAAGTTTCAAGGCGTCAAGGTTGAAATCCCCGCGCCTGAATTTATGGGGATTCTCTTTTTACTTTTTAAGCTAAATTGTAACGTTGATCCCAGCGACTTAACATTTCGCTGTAGATATCCCGAATGACAGTACGGGCAGCATAAGGTTGTGCAGTCCGCACACAAGATTCAATGGGATAATTATCTGGATGCAGTAGTATTTTGCGTAAGGCATCTGCTATGCATACTGGTGTTCGTTCAGGGCAAACGATCCCACTGTCAGAGAAGAGCAATTGTGGGGTTTCACCACATCTGGTTGTGACTACAGGTGTTCCACTGGCAAGAGCCTCAAGAGCTACTAAGGGTAAACCTTCATACGCACTACTTAGGACAAAGACATTGCATATGCGATGTAACTGGGCCAGTTCTCCTTGAGCAATTGCCCCAAGCATTGTTACTCGACTAGATAACCCCAGCCCACCTATTTCTGCACGAATTTCTGCTGCCAACTCCCCATCACCTGCAATCAACAAGTGAACATTGGTGTCATTTAAAGCAGCGATCGCACGTACTAGCAGAATGGGATCTTTTTGAGGATGCAGGCGACCGGCAAATAGGACAAAGCTTGTTTCTTCATTCAAACCTAGTCGAGAAGATAGTTCTCGCCTTTTTGCTTCCCGTTCCTCTCTGCTTATGGGGTAGAAAACTTCATTGTCAAATGAATTTTTAATGTACGCAATCCGGTCTCTCACGCTAGGATAATGCTGCCTATACCATTGTGCGGAATCTGTATTGCACGAGAGAATTTGGCTAAACTGACGAACTAACAAACTTTCTAAAGCAAAATATGCTGCGGGAAACCTTCGCCACAAAATTGCATTTTTATTATCTACAGCTTGTATCTGCGTCCGAATATCATTATGAATAAATAAGGTTTTCTCTCCTTGCCAATTAAGGGCTGCTAAAGTTGGCTCCAGCCTGTGAAAGTGCATAAAGTCTGAGGCAAAGCAACGTCCCATAAGAGCAGTTGTGTACTTAAGGGTTGTAGGTATCAAACTTCTGACATTATCATTCTGCAAAAGAAATAAAGGCAGAAAACTAATTTCTGTACCTGCAAATTCTGCTTCTTGCCATTTTCCCAAGGATTGATTTAGCTCGTTCCCTGTTCCTACAAGTCGTACCTTAAACTCAATCGGTGCATATTTTATGAAGGTGTTGATTAGTGTCTGAATTCCACCAATAGTTGTGTTCCAAGGATTAAACTGGTAAAAAATAGTCAGAACAGGTTTACGCATAACAGACAATCTGTACTATTTAAGTATAAATACCGAATCAATTTTTGATTTTTCGATTTTACATGTAGGAGGTAGTCTCAG
>CAZZVG010000293.1:0-7034 GCA_964657295.1 Iningainema sp.
AAACTTTTTGACAAACGGTGTGTCGTCAAGCAACTTAAACCAGTGAGAACTGACTATGAGACTTTAAAAGTAGCCAAACGCTTATTCTACTCAGAAGCACAACTTTTGCATCGTTTGGGAATTCACGACCAAATTCCCCATCTGCTAGCTCATTTTCAAGAAAATCGGAAATTCTATTTAGTTCAGCAATTCATTGAAGGCGATTCATTAAGCAATGAACTCACGTACCAAACGCAGTTTAGCGAGACTTATGTAATTAACCTCTTGCAAAGTATTCTCGAACCGTTAGCCTTCGTTCATGAAAATAACGTTATTCACCGTGATATTAAACCCTCCAACTTAATCCGCCGCAAAAGTGATGGTAGAATCGTTTTGATTGACTTTGGAGCGATTAAGCAAATCGGCACTGATGTAGAGGTTGATCACGAAAAGACATACGGTACTGTGATTGTTGGGACTCCAGCCTATATGCCTAGCGAACAGGCATCAGGGCAACCAAGGCTCAGCAGTGATATTTATGCTGTCGGTTTGGTGGGAATTCAGGCTTTGACCGGATTAAAGCCTGAAAAATTGCCAAAAGATGAATCAACTGCTGAAATTATCTGGGATAATTTGGGAGATGTAAGTCCCAAACTAATGAGTATTTTAGACAAAATGCTCCGCTATGATTTTCGACAGCGATACTATTCAGCAACAGAGGCATTACAAGCCGTACAGCGATTAGCATCGCCAGCGCAGCCTGTAACAATCACTGAATACGTTACGCAGCCGCAAACGCGGCAACAACTCGTAGTCCCGACACTACCACAACAATCTGAAAACGATCATTCTTTGCTACCTTTGCCAAGAGTGAATAAACAATACAAGTTCATCGAGTCACAGTTACATGTTCAACCTCAACACCTCGTTGCGAAAGACGAAAGCACTGAAAAGCGGTTTTTTCGACCACAGAGAAAGTCTGTTTTATGGTACGGAATAAGCCTTGGGACTATCACGAGTCTGGGAATTGCAGTTTTATTTTATATATTTATTTATTCAAAAATATTGGTTCGGCTCCAACCAGATCGATTTTCCTCCCACAATACCTTACATCCAAATATGCCTACTTCAACACCACCTTAATCTAAGTAGATATTAGAGTGTTTTAAACTAAATAGGAATTTTGTATTTATTAGGAGAAACTCATAAAAATTCAAGTTACGAAAATATCTTTAAGTTTAGTATCCAACACAAGTCCTTTACGAAAAATCTCATCAATAAAAACGAAAAGAATGATATGAAAACAAAAAGAAAGTCCTTACTTAATGAAGAACTAGGAGTATTTGTTAGAGGTATAATTATTGGCAAAGTGCTAACACTGATGGTGATTGGCGGATTGTTTTATTGGATGTTCAAGTCTCACTTATTCTCTTCGATGAGTGTTGACTCTCCCTCCGAAAAACTTTCAAGCATAGCTTCACCTACTGGATCAACTTTTAGGTCAATTACCTCTGTTCCACCTGGTTTATTCAATTATGGTGGTAGTACAGCTTGGGCACCGATCAGGCAAATGGTAGATTCCCAGATTCAGGGCGAACACCCTGAATTAAAGTTACACTACGTTGATCCGACGAACGAAAGCCCTGGATCTGCCTCAGGCATTCGGATGTTGCTAAATGGGCAATTGGACTTTGCTCAGTCTTCACGTCCCCTCACTTCTTCGGAATTAACGACAGCCCAGCAACGTGGCTTCACACTTACTGCACGTCAGATAGGCATTGATGCGATCGCAGTGGTTGTTAACCCATCTCTTCAGGTGTCGAGCTTAACTATTAATCAGTTGCAACAGATTTATCAGGGGCAAATTACCAACTGGAAACTCTTGGGCGGACCTGATTTACCCATTACCCCTTTCTCCCAACGTCGAGAAGATGCAGATACAGTCGTATTCTCTGGGGATAAAAATTTTGCTCTGCCAGTTAAGAGTCCGAACGTGCAGTACGTCCACTCCGCGACGGAAGCGCTGCGCCGACTCAATAAAACTCCTGGCGGTTTGTATTACGGTTCTGCCCGTGCCTTGGTGCCACAATGTATGGTGAAGCCTTTGTCACTGAGTGGCACTTCCACGCGGGCAATTCCTCCTTACCTCGAACCTCTCGTGCCAGCACAGCAATGCCCGCATCAGCGCAACCAGATCAATACTGAAGCAATCAAAAATGGCAGTTATCCAATTACCTCTAACTTGTATGTGATTATTAAGCAGAATAAAGGAAAATCGGAACAGGTAGGTGATGCTTATGCCAAACTTTTACTCACCAATCAGGGGCAAGAGGCAATTGCGCGGGCTGGCTTCATAGGCGTTCGCTAGTCCCGGTTAATTAGGTGCAGTTGCTAAAGGTAATGTAAACCAGAAAGTAAACCCACCTTTGGGTTTACTAGTGACACCAATTTCTCCACCAGATGCTTTAATAATTCGCCGACTAAGAAACATTTTTAAGCTAATACCTGTGGAACAAGGGGCTTGTGGAGCGCATACATACAAATCAAACAGGCGATCGCAATCTAGCTTTGTGATTTTCGTGCCATTATTTTGAATCGTACAGCGAATCATTCCTGCCTCAACGATGGCTTTAATAGTGAACTTTAATCCTGGTGGGTTGTGTTGCCAACTATAAGTAAATAAATTCACAATAACCTTCTGCAACTGCATTGGAGCGGCTACGACTAGCGGTAAATCTTCACGCACCAAATTGTTAACAGTCGCTTGATGCCTGTTTAACGTTGGCTGCAAATCTTTGATAACTGCCTTTACCAATGTACTAAAATTAACTTCTTCACGGTGAGGTATGACTTCTTCTTCGCCTGTATGAATTTCTAATAATGACTCAATCATTGCCAATTGATAGTCGTTACCTTGAATCATGCGATCAATAATAGAACGAGACACCGGAATTTTTGTTTCCGGATCTCTCTCACTTCCAACTTCCCTACACCGCCAATTATTTAACACCATCAAGTTACCAATGACCGAAGTTCTTAGATGATGAGAAACTGTGTGCAAAACGACATCTTTTACTCGACTGAGTTCTTGAATTTCCTGCACTTTCTGCTGTAATTGGGCGGTGCGCTCTTCTACGTGACGTTCCAAATTAGTGTTAAGTTGTGCTAGCTCTTGGTAGAGTTGTGCTTGCTGAATTGCAATTGCCACCGGTTCTGACATCTGTTGAAGTAATTCTATTTCTATAGAAGTCCAATGACGCGGTCCATTACATTGATTGGCAACTAATGCACCGAATAATTCCTCGCCTAGTATAATTGGTACAGCTAAGCTAGCTTTCGTTTGAGATTGTTGATACATTGCGGTCAATTGAGGAGGTACGGCTGTTTGCGTAATATCTTCTACTATCCGCACGCGATTGGTCATGAGTAGTTTTTTAAACTCTGACGGATGAGTGTCATTGTCACTTCTCCAGCCCATGATTGATGGATATTGGGGATCTACTGATTCGGCAAGAATTCTTGATTGAAGATCTGTATCCTTCAAAGCTATACAAACTCGATCTGTTTGCAAAAATTGCCTGACTTCTTCAACTGTCGTTTGGAGAATTTGGTTTAAGTTAAGGGAAGAACGAATTCTGGACAGGGTTTGTGCTAAGAGGCGATCGCGTTTTGCCTTCATGTGTAGTAATTCTTCTGCCTGCTTGCGTTCGGTGATATCCATCAACAAACCGTCCCAAACAACGTTGTCTCCTTGTCGTTGCGGACGGGATATTCCTTGAATCCACTTAATTTTGCCACTAGGGGTAATAATTCTACCTTCCCAATACCAAGGTGCAAGAGTAGCACTAGAGATGGCGACAGCTTCGTCAAAGGCTTTTAAATCCTGTGGATGGATTTGTTTGGAAAGAAACTGAAAATCCTTTTGCACAACTTCAGGCTCTAGTTCACATAGCTCCCGACACCCAGAACTAGCATAAAGGATAGATTGCGAACCATCTTGTCTTTGAAGGAATTGCACGATCATCCCCGGTAAGTTTGCAGCAATTCTTTCCAGCACGGAAAACGTTCCTTGTTGAGAATCTGCTGGTGTATGCGATACTTTCACAGTTTCATCCACTTTTTAACCTTTTTACACACAAGCAACAGAGGATAATTAGCGCTCAACCTTTTCAAGACAAAGTTTATCAGGTAAGCTATTTGCTGATCGCTATTACTTTTAGGGTATATTCTCCAGGAAGGCATCGCATTCACCCAATCGGATGAACTACAAGTAGTTGAACAAATTTCTGTTGTATTTCTCATACTACATGTTAGCTAAAAATACCTTTTAGATAGTTTCTAGAAAGGCTGATTGTGCATACATCAATCCGTCTTTTATTTCATATTCATTACTGGAACGCTACTTTATAGCTGATGAGAGGGCGTGGGATCGGAGGACAGTCGTCCCGCCAACGTCCTTTGTCATTAGTGTTACACTGATACAAATGACGGCGGGCGGCTTTCTTAAGGTAAAGTAAATCGGCATGGCATAATCTTCTATTGAGCTAGCGTAAAGGTGCGGCTGTAGAGACTACCTTGCCCGTAAGGGGGTAATTTTAGTTGAGGGAAGAGCGAATTACTTTACAATTATTTATATATTGTGTTGATTTCGATCTGACTTGAATTATACGGACGCTGGCACTGTATTAGAAAAGATAATCTGTAGTCCCGTCACAGACCCTAAATTCTATGTTATTATGATCGAGGATTATTTTCGGTTATGCAGTTTGTGTTTATTCATTTACAAGCGTCTCTCCGAATCTAAATCTCTACACTACTTGGTTCTGGAGATGTTTTATGTCAATTTATGTAGGTAATCTTTCATATGAAGTTGCGGAGGAAGATTTAAAGCAAGTCTTTTCAGACTATGGGACTGTTAAGAGCGTTCAATTGCCAAAAGACAGGGAAACTGGACGTTTACGTGGTTTTGCATTTGTAGAAATGGGATCAGATGCGGAAGAAACAGCAGCGATCGAAGCCCTTGACACTGCTGAGTGGATGGGTCGCAATTTAAAGGTTAATAAGGCTAAGCCTCGTGAAGACAGAGGTTCATTTGGTGGTGGTGGTGACAGAAGAGGCGGTGGTGGCGGTGGTGGAGGCTACTCTCGCCGCTATTAGGCTTAGAGATGAGGCTTGGTCCTTTGTCCAATCGTTTCATCCCAAGCAAAGAATTTAACTCTCGGGTATTTTGGGCAGATAACGATTCTGCCCTTTTTTACTTGGTTTGTACTAGATTGTTTATATCTAGCCACTCAACTACCAGTTCAGTTAATTAAATGAGGACAGAGAATGACGCAAATAATTATGGGCGAAAATGAAGGAATTGAGTCAGCCTTACGTCGATTTAAACGAGAGGTTTCCAAAGCAGGAATTTTTCCAGATTTAAAGAAACATCGTCACTTTGAAACTCCCTTGGAGAAACACAAGCGTAAAGCTAAAGAAGTGGCTAAGTCTAAGCGGTACAGGAGACGTTCCCGCTAGGCAAGAGCCACAGCGAGGACGAAGGGGGTTACGTGGCGCAGGCTTTCCCTTGAAGCAACTGCCCGCGCCTTAACCGCTCTTGTTAGAAAACAGAGAAGATTCCTTTCGACTTCATTGAAAAACTCATACCTAGCATGGCGACACGTTTGTTAGATTCACTCTACCCGCCTCGTTTAATACGTGCGATACGGCTTAAGCCGTGGCCAAGGGCATCACAACACCATCTACACCCGTCTTCACTCTGTAACAAGATCGTATTTGTTCGCTCATCTGGAAGCGGTTCTTTGAATTTGAACAAGTTGGGCAATCTCCTCCGAATCCAAAGCTACCGCACGAATTAGATTATGACCGTATTCTAGGTGTTCAACCAGACATAATATATAGCGATCTGCGGAATTCCGCAGATACAAGTTTCAATACCTTATAGGGAGTCATATCATGTTCGCTTTAATACTTATCTAAACCTGACCCAGCAACGTATCTTAGTTGTACTACTTCAGGACGCAAAAATACGTTCAAAGAAAGCTAGTATTTCCGACCAAGCAGAAGCAGTTGCAGCAGGATCATAGCGATAACCATCGTCACGCATAAAGGTATGCTCTGCTTCATAAAGGAGAATTTTGTGAGGGATGCTGGCATTCTCAAGGGCTTTTGTGAGTGTTAGGCGATCGCTTTCTGGGATGTGAGGATCGAGAGTCCCAAGTACTATGAGCATTTCACTTTTAATTTCACTCACCCGCTTGATTGTATCAGCGATCCCCTGACCGAGTTTGCCATTGGGAATGCCTGTAGGGTAGCAGCAAGCAGCTGCCTTGATGTCGCCTTGCAAAGCTGCCCGAAAAGAGAGATGCCCACCAATACAAAACCCCAAAGTGCCTATTTTTCCTGGAGAAACCGAACTCTCTGCCTTGAGAAATTCAATCATAGCAAGGTTGTCAGCATCATAACCATCTATGGGAGTTCGACGCGCATTGTCATTGCCTCGCATCCGCCCAAAGTCATCTGGTTCCATGACCAAACCAACTGGTTCCGTTCGATGAAAAATTTCTGGGGCGGCGACGACATAGCCATGTCCTGCTAAGTAGTTAGCCAGACGAATCATGGGACTACCCAACTGATAAATATCACTGTAGAACACAATTCCTGGGTAAAGTCCTGCAGGTTTGGGAGTTGCTACGTAGACACGCATTAAACTGTCATCAACTCTTAACTCGACATTGCGTTTAGTAATTTGCACGTTTTTACCTCCAAGTAAAGATGGTTACTAATGAGAGTTATTTTCTTGGGCATTTAAAAGTAATTTCTCTATACGTTCCAGCTTCATTCTTAATTCGAGTAACTCAACCTCTCTAAACTTGTTGAGCTTTTCATGCACGAGTTTTATTTCTAAGTGTGCTTGTAAATCACAATCAAGATCTTGCTGCGCCCGCTTGCGATCAATCTCACTAGCCCGGTTCTGACTCATCATGACAATTGGACCAGTATAGGCAGCCTGAAACGAAAGCATTAAATTAAGTAAAATAAAAGGGTAAGGG
>CAZZVG010000294.1:0-7029 GCA_964657295.1 Iningainema sp.
TGATGATCAACTTAACGTTATTATATCTAGCCTTAAGACTGGTAGCACTTTGCTTGGTTAAAAATTAAAAAAGCCAATATGGCTGGGCGTTTACAGCAATTCAACTCGTAACTAGTTTTCCGGTAAATACAGCCTGTTCAATAATATCGGCAGCGCGACTAACTCCACCAGCACGGCGAATTGCTGCTTGTAACCTGAGGGCGTTCTGTTTGTACTTATCTTAGGACTGCATCCACCTTACAAGCGCCCGTATACTGGGTATGGAGTTGCTTAGCCTATTTCCGACTCCCCACTCCCATTCCCGTTGACTCTTGAGTTTGATTAGCGTCAATTGCCAACTGGATTTGTTGGCGAACTTGCTGTACAATGTTTACACGGTCATAATAGCGGATTGCGACTTCCCGAGCAGCCGCACCTAGGCGATCGCACAAGTCATCATTGCGTAGCAGTTCCAAGCACGCTTCTGCAAAAGCCTTAGGCTCATTACGCATCAAAAACTCTTTGCCATCTGACATTGCCAACCCTTCCGCACCAATGCGAGTGGCGACGATAGGTTTGCCATAGGCTGAGGCTTCTACCATTTTAACGCGGGTTCCCCCACCAGACAAAACAGGGCAGCAGACGACACGCGATCGCTGATAAAGTGCATCTAAATCCTCAACAAATCCCGCAAACTCAACACCAGGTACTCCCTGACTATAACCACGAAGATGATGCGGTTCAGGACCGACAATAGTCAATCGTGCTTGTGGCATAACTTGGTAGATATGAGGCCAAACTTCTTCAATTAAAAAGTTAGCAGCATTAATATTGGGGTAGTAATAGTAACCTCCGAGAAGAAGTAAAGTTGGTTCTTTTGTGATTGGTTGTAATTCGGGGATAGCGATCGCGTTGGGTATGGTGATGACACCAGGTAATTGCCACAAATCTGTCAAGTAACGGCGATCGCCATCCGAACAAACAAACGAACACTTTGCCAAACGAATTGCTTGCAACTCACCCCAAAGACGGGCTGGCACTTGTAAGTAATACAACAACGTTCTCAGTCGAGTTGGTGGCTGGCGAATTTGCCGCATAAAACTGATATGTTCAATATCATCCAAATCCAGAACAACAGGTGGTAATGCTTGCTGTGTTAGCATAACTGCACTCATTGATGATAGCCGATGCACAAATATGGCATCTGGCTTTCGACTCAAACAGGTTTCCAGTGCTTGCATTTGCTGTGACGATACCGAAAACTGCTTGAAGAAATTGAAAATGCCACCCCACTGACGTTGCCATTTGGTTTGTGAATTCTGTGGTGCGGCTGTGGGAGACAGATAGAGAGTCATCTGCGTTTGCCAGAATTGGGAACAGTCGCGTTCTGTTTGAGCGATCGCTTCTGTTGAAAGTTCTGTCTCCGGAGGCACAAAAAACAGCATATCTAGTTGAGCAATCTCTTTAATTGCATCAACAAACATTGCCATACGTTTATAAATACCTTGAGTACTGGTGCTGAAGTCACTCGGCAAGTGAATAGAAATAAATAAAATTCGCATGACAGTGTTTTGGGTAGACCTTCAATAGCAACATTTTCCTCTAAAATTGTTCTGTAATATTTGGGTAGCATTATGTATTAACAGGTAATCCTACCAATTCACCCGATCCCGCAATCACCTCGCCAATCGCATAGGCAGCTTGATTGTGTGATTCAAAGTAAGAAATTGTTTGCTTTGCTTGATGGGGAGGTATTAGTAGCACAAATCCAATGCCCATATTGAAAGTATTATACATAGCGTCGCGACTGACCGAACCCACTTGTGCTAACCACTGAAAAACAGGTGGGATAGACCAACTACTGATGTCAATTTTAACAGATTGCCCTGTCCCCAGACATCTCGGCAAATTTTCCGGCAAACCTCCGCCCGTGATATGAGCCATACCGTGAATTTCCAACCCCGCTTGACGTGCAGCCAAGACTGGTTTCACGTAAATACGTGTAGGAGCCAGGAAAGTTTCTCCCAAAGTTTGACCATTCAAAAGTTCTGGGCGATCGCTCCACGAAAATCCTTTTTCGCTGACAATTTTCCGCACCAAACTAAAGCCATTGCTATGTACTCCTGCACTTGTAAGAGCGATCGCCACATCGCCTACTTGTACTTGAGAACCATTAAGCATCCGGCTTTTTTCCACAATTCCCACACAAAACCCTGCCAAGTCATACTCACCCATTTGGTAGAAATCTGGCATTTCTGCCGTTTCTCCGCCTAATAAAGCACAGCCTGCTTGTTTACACCCAGAAGCTATACCCGTAACCACCTGAGTCAGCTGCTCTTGATTTAGCTTGCCTGTTGCCACATAATCTAAGAAAAATAGTGGTTCTGCGCCAGAAGTTAGCACGTCGTTGACGCACATCGCCACCAAATCAATCCCAACAGTGTCATGAGTGTTGAGAATTTGGGCAATTTTTAGCTTTGTACCCACACCATCAGTTCCAGAAACCAAAACAGGTTCCTGATAACCCGACGGTAGTTGAAAGCAACCACTGAAGCCACCTAGCCCACCAATAACTTCCTGTCTAAAGGTACTGTGAACCAAACTGCGAATTTGATTGACAAATGCTCGACCGGCTTCAACGTCAACGCCTGCATCTCGATAATCCATAATTATATTCAGTACGGGCAGGTTTTACTAGATAACTTACAATACGATAAAATCAATCGATCAAACCTGCCCCTACGACTTCTGATCCTCAAATCAAAATACCTCATCTTCAATTCCGCGCCACCATTCTCCCAAATTCATGAGAACTTGGTGAATATCTTCCAATTCTTCAACGTATTCATTTTCGGAAATTTGAGATCGACGTTCTTGAAGTTTCTTGAGTCGCAGTTGTAGCAATAGCCAAGGCTTAGCAATGCTATTAGTTGCTTCCATGTATTGCGCTAGTTCTTTGCTATTCATCGCGTTGTCTTCCATATGGATGCCTAAAAAACAGCCACGATGTATTCGTGACTGTTTGTCAGTAATTCTTAAAACTTTACCGAGAGAGAAAGCCGTTGTTAGAACTTGTTCGTCAAAGTTCCCAGCTTATTTAGCTTTTGCATACTGTTCTGCAACATATTCCCAGTTAATTAAACTGTCTAGGAAAGTTTGTAGGTAGTCTGGACGACGATTCTGGTAATCTAGGTAGTAGGCGTGTTCCCAGACATCAGCCGTTAACAAAGGAGTTTGACCACTTGTGATGGGGTTAGCGGCGTTTGGTGTTTTGACAACTTTCAAGTTACCGTTATCCACCACCAGCCAAGCGTAACCACTACCGAACTGTGTTCCGCCAGCTTCCTTGAACTGTTTTTTGAACTCATCAAGGCTACCGAAGGAGGCATTAATTTTTTCGGCTAACTCACCACTAGGACTACCACCACCGTCTTTCTTCATAGAATTCCAGTAGAAGGTATGATTCCATACCTGAGCTGCATTGTTGAAAATACCAGTTTTCGCCGAGTCATTGACAGTTTCTTGAATCACTTCTTCGAGTGACTTGTGAGCAAGTGGTGAGTCTTTCGTTAGGTTGTTGAGGTTAGTAACGTAACTAGCATGGTGCTTGTCATGATGGAACTGTAAGGTTTCAGCCGAGATGTGCGGCTCAAGGTCCTTGTAGTCGTATGGTAGTGGGGGAAGTTCAAATGTCATCGTGTAAAATCCTCTCTTTACCGTTTTCCAGTTTAGATCTTCTCCGTAGGGGCGAACGACCGTTCGCCCCTACTGTGCAAATTACAGCCTAGGGGTTCACCCCTTAAACTGTTTAACACTGGGATATAAAACTTAACACCCTGATTGTACTAGTAAATGTCGTTTTGACGGCATCTACATGTAGGATGAACAATTCCCATTCCCGTGCCAAATCATCGTGATGGGAGATTGCCGCAATAGTTTCCAGCCAGCGTTGTGGGCGGTTTTTTGCATTCCAGTGTCCCGCGATTTCAGCCGCAAGCAAAGCATGGGCGCGATGGTAAATCACTTCCCTTTCCTTATCTATCATGAATTAACCTTAACTAAAGCTAAATAGTGTCATTTTTTAGTTGACATACATCGGCTCTTATCTTGCAAAACCCAAGGTCAAGAATCCATCTGCCAAGAGGACTAAAAAAACCTTTATGAAGAAGTTCACGCTGAATGATTGGATTTTTATCCAACAACGACTAACTCCGTATTTATTTTTGCTCCCGGCTTTATTTATCTTAGTATTAACTGTCTTTTGGCCTGCACTCCAAGCTTTCTACCTCAGCTTTACCCACTACGAATACGATCTCACCATGCAGCCGCAATGGGTAGGTTTCGCTAACTTTCGCCGCTTGTGGGCTGATCCAGTTTTTTGGAAAACTCTAGGCAATACCTTACTGTACCTTGTGGGTGTCGTGCCGATTTTAGTTGTAGTTCCCTTGGCACTGGCAATTTTAGTCAATCAGAAACTGCAGGGAATGTACTGGTTTAGAGCTGCATTTTACACTCCAGTGGTGATTTCCATCGTGGTTGCGGGGATCGCTTGGAAATGGCTGTATGCAGAAAACGGTTTACTCAATCAACTCCTGAAGGGTATTTTCCCAGAAGGAATTCCTTGGCTCACCAGCCCTCACTTTGCTCTATTCAGTGTCATGGCTGTCACTGTGTGGAAAGGATTAGGCTACTATATGGTAATTTATCTGGCCGGGTTACAATCTATACCTGGGGATGTGTATGAAGCGGCGGCAATTGATGGTTCAGATGGCATTCGCAAACACTGGGATATTACCGTACCCTTAATGCAACCTTATCTGGCTCTAGTCGCGGTTGTTTCAGCGATCGCTGCTACCAAGGTCTTTGAAGAAGTCTATATTATGACCCAAGGTGGACCACGTAATAGCTCGAAAACGATTGTTTACTATTTGTATGAGCAAGCATTTAATAACTTAGAAATCAGTTACGCTTGCACAATTGGACTGGTGCTATTTTTAATCATTTTGAGTCTATCTATTTTGCGACTATTGCTGAATCGTAGTACCGGAGAGAATTTGACACAGTAACTCAAGTTGCCTGTAGAGGCTTTGTCTACTTGCGTAATAATGGGTGAATCAGCTCAATCCAAAATCTAAAATCGAATGACTCGTAAGATACTCCACGGTATACGCGTACAAACCTACCAGCATCCGCTAGATCGCAAAGCGTTGGTGGCTTTGGAGAAGATGCCGGGATTACCACTACTGCTGAAAAAGATTAATGAGTATGGGATTGATCGCCTACTGAGAATGCAAACCAAGGGCGGTGAATTTCGGGTTTCCGCTCGAAACTTCCCTTCCCTGCATGATGCCTTGGTGGAAACCTGCAAGATTCTGGATTCCCCCCAGCCAGAGTTATATCTCTATCGGGGAGAGGGACATATTTCTACCTATGCGATCGGTGTGGAAAAACCGTTGGTTGGGATTAATGTAGAGGCGATGGAATGGCTGTCGGGCGAGGAACTGCTGTTTGTGTTGGGGCACGAGATTGCCCGGATCGAAGGACGTTACTTAAATTATCAGCAATTGGCTGTGGTGATGCCGTTGCTCAAAAATCTGATTAGCAGCACGACGCTGGGATTAGGCGGATTGGCAGCATCTGGGATCGAAGTGGCTTTGTACAACTGGATCTTAATGGCAAAATTCACTGCCGATCGCACTGGGTTGTTAGCTTGTCAAGATGTGAATGTGGCGATGACAACTCTGATCAAATTGGGTGGCTTACCTGAGGAATACATCAATCCGGAAGTCATGCAAGATTTTTTAGGGCAAGCCCGCGAGTTTGATATCGACGATCTTGATAGGTTAGACCAATTTACCAAGATTTTCAGTTTTATGCAATACCAATACCCTTGGGTTGTCATGCGGGCTTCCGAACTCCTGAAGTGGGTTGATTCTGGGATGTACGAGCAGTTGGGGCGATCTATAGAGCCACAGTCAGAGCAACAAGAGCAACAGCCAGAAGAGTGGAATTTTTTATCTTCTTGGTAACGCCTATCCACTTTCCCAGCACAAAAGTATCGTTAATTATATCCCGCTATGCTAGCTATCTCCCTTTTTGGGCATAAAAAAAGTGCTTTAACGCAAACCGATACTCGTCAACTATCAAAGCCTGAAACCCTTTGAGAACAAACAAAAAAGTGCTTTAACGCAAACCGCTATTATGGAATGGGCAAGACGGCTTCTAAGTTTAGTTTCACCATAGGAATTGAAAGTAGTCGATATAGATTTTATCGTTCCACCAGCCGCCCTTGGTACTCCCGTAATTTTGAGATTACCGGAGTGAACATTAGGCATTAGGCTATTAACTGGAACCTAATTCTGTTTAAAGGCAAAGTTGCAATGCCATTTGTGTTACACAACTTTAAGTTGGATGGAGAGCGTTTAGTCCAGAGAGAAACTGAACCTCATCATATTGTTGGTGTATTAGCTGAAATTAGAAGGTCGCTAGAAGACTCAGATTGCGATTGGGAAGATGTTTATTCAGCTTATTATGAGTGAGAAGAAGATGGAACGATTACTTTTTATGAGGGTGAAAGCGCTGAAGCAGGTAATCCAGGAATATGGACTTATGTAGTTTATAGCTGTCCTGTTGGTGAAGAAGAGGCAGTAAAAAATCCAGATATCAACACTTTAACTCCTGCCTTAGAGATGCAACAGCTTGTTGAGAAGCTTATTTTTGAAGAATTAGCAAAGTATAGACAAAAGCTTGGTCTTCCTCCAGCAGGTAGTGAGGATGATCGCACTACAATCGCAAAATTAGAGATGGGTGGTGGCGTATTTTTTGGGATTAGTGCTGGCAGTAATCCCAATCGCACAAAGATTACACTTAAAGTAAATCCAATTAGTCGCACGCATGCTGAAGCTGATGCCTTCCAACAAGCCTTCGATGCACAATTAAGAGGAGGTCGAGCGCGTTTAACAGTTGATCGAGATCTTTGTAGAGCATGTGGTCAGAATGGAGGTGTGAAAGGAATGGCTAGACAGCTTGGTATAGAAGAAATAGAAGTTA
>CAZZVG010000295.1:0-1128 GCA_964657295.1 Iningainema sp.
CTCTCCCCCTCTCCCCCTCTCCCTCTCCTCCACCTACCCCTGTTCCTTGTTGCTCTTCATCCCAATCCCAGATAGGATACTCAATCAATCGAGGTGAGAGTGACATTTCCCTTAAGGCTGTATAAATTAAGTTCCAAGAAGCACGATGATCTGGGTGTGGGTCGTAGCGCCACGGTAAAAAGATCGTTTGCGGTGCTATTTCTGCGAGATAATGACGACAAGCCTCGACCGCACGGCTCTTGACTGAAGAATTCAGGATCGGGACTGATCCATCTTTCAAGCCCAGAAAGGTAACGGCACTCGCCTGTACTCCAAGTATTTTCAAAGCTGATAGCGTTTCACTTTCACGTAGCGATCGCAGTACGGATGCGGGAAACTTCTGAGAACGAGGGTGCGAAAGTGTACCATCACTCATGACCAATACGCGGACATCGCCACCGAGAAAACGCAAGAGGGCGATCGCACCACCACATCCCAATGTCTCGTCGTCTGGGTGAGGTGCGACGACAAGGACTTTGCTTTGGGAAATTTCCTTGATTGAGCGTAAGGGCAAAGCAGTGGGATTGCTGAGCGGTAACGTAGCAGTAACCTGGTTATTCATCACACCATAGTATGTCAACAGGACTAGTTTGAGCTAGGGCGTATTTTCCAGGATTGGAGAGCGCCGCATCAAAAGCTGGTTGTCGCAAGTACAGCGTTAAATCTCGGATAACGCGCTCTATGGGATTTGGCGGTAACAAACCGCGCGTTCCAACACAACGCTCGCTAAGCTGGATCACATCTATACAAATTTGTTCAATTGCTGTCCTTACCATGTTGGTATAAGCCACTATTCTGTCTACTTGTGTGTTGGTGACTGTGGGATAGCCACCAAAAACAGGAGCATAAGCGGCAATTTGATCAGCTGCACCCCGCAGCCAGAGATTGCCGCTTTCGATGGCGATCGCCATTCTGCCAATTCGTTCTTGTTGATAAGGATCGTTTGTATACTCTAAAGAATGAAGGTACTGGCGAGTCGCATCAAACAGTGCTTCTGCTCCACCCAGTTGCACTGCTGCAAACCGAATCACCCCTGCGGTTAACCAAGGCTGTCGGAAGTAATCCCCCGGTTTGCCGATTAAAGCAGAT
>CAZZVG010000295.1:1138-7011 GCA_964657295.1 Iningainema sp.
CTAATTCAACGCCACTAAAATCGACTTTATAACTGGCAGTTGCCCGCATCCCGGCAGGTTGCCACCAATCGGGATCGCTCACTGTCTTCACTTCATCCATTGGCACAACGCACATCTGCCAACCACCATCGGGTAATGCTCCGTTAACAAACGGACGCTCAACGTAACCCCCACCAGAACAAAAGGTTTTACAACCTGACAACCGATAGCGACCATTATCTTGAGGAATAATTTTAACACCATCAGATGCCTCAGCATTCCAGACGCCAAAGATTTTGTAGCGCTCTCTTGCATCAAGAGCGTATGCTTCAATTTGTTCAGTGGTACCAAATGTTTGAATGAGTTGTAGGGCATTGACGTGCCCTTCATAAATTCGACCGACTGCTAAATTTCCACGCCCTATCTGCTTGAGAACCATGAGCAGTTCGTAAATGACACCAGCATCAATCCCCGCTCCCCACCCACCTAAGTTGCGGTGGAGAGGTGCAGCTAACAAACCCGCTTGTGCAATTAGCTCAAACTCGCTTTTGGGAAAAGAGCCATTTTTATCTATTGCAGTGGCATTTGCTGCACAATACCTAGCTATTTCGGCAGTATTTACTAAGGCTTGGGCAATAGCTGAATTTTGCCATTCGGGGATGAGGATATTAGCGGAAAGTTGAGTAGTGATAGCTGTCTCCTTTCAAAAATATTTTTCCACACACTGTTGAAGATAAAGAAATAATATCGGCTAATGCCTCTATCTTCTGCGTGATTCTGCTGTTGAATTTTCAGCACTCAGCTAGCAGCTATGAAAATCTATTTTATAAAAAAACCACTTAGACTTTATGGCACTAGTCTACGTGGCAACGAAAATTATGCACAGAACAAGCTCCCATAATGACATAAATTATACCAATTGTCCACTAGGGAGTGCCAGATACCCTAACTGAAGTATCTAGCTGACTGGCTACTGATGGCGATCGCTAAAAACTACTTAGTGGAATTGCTGGTCTGATTAGCAACAATCCCAATCAAATTTAACTTTTTCAAGGTTTCTATAGATTGAGCAAGGGCTGTTCGGTTCACGAAAGCCATGCGCCCAACCATGATGATCGCATTGCATACGGATGCCACAATCCTAGCATCGACTGAATCTAAAATGGCAGGAGCATCGATCAGCACGATATCATAAGTTTGCTCAAAAAGTTCGAGCAGTTCTTTCATCCGTCCAGAACTCAGTAGCTTGATTGGATCTTCTGGTATAGGGCCAGCAGTCAAAACATCTAGGAAGGGGTGAATAGGTTGGATGTATTCTTGGACAGGGGTATTTTTTTCATCGATCAACAATAGGGAGAGTCCCCAATCATTGGAAAGCTCCAAAATTTTGTGCAAGTGAGGCGATCTCAAGTTGGCATCAATCAAGAGTACCCGTTGATGCATTCGAGTTGCACTAACCGCAAACCCCAGCGCCACAGTTGACTTACCTTCCAGGGCAAGTGCTGAAGTTAACATTAGAGATTTGAAAGGTAAGGAAGATTTTAATATTTGAATGTTTTGGTACGCTATATCCAGAGTCTTATCAGAGGGCAAACAGGAGTAAATATCTGGCGAACCAGCTTGATCCCACCCACCAAAAACTCTCTTTTTTGGACGGCACTGTGGTAGTTTCGGAACTGTTCCCAGTAACTGAAGATTCGTCAGTTTCTGTAAATCTCGGTCTGAATAAATAGCGTCATGGGACATTTCGCACATTAGCGCTACTGCAACACCTAAAATCGGACCAATAATTGCTCCCCCAAGTAAAAATAACAATCTGCTGCTACCCAAGTAAACTCCCGATTGGGGTTCTTCCAACATTTGCCAAGCAAACCTAGTTTGAGCAATCTTGAGTCCTAAAGATTGTTGCGTTGCCATAAGTTGATCGAGTGTTTTGCGATTGGTTTCCACCGCAGGCAGCAGACTATTATACTTTGCAATTAAGCTGGGGTATTGACTAAGTTCTGAACGGATTTGCTGTTCGGACTCAGCGAGACTCTTTTCATTAGCACGTAGTCCCAAAACAGCAGTCTGCACCTTGGTTAACTCGAACACCAACTTCAAGTCAACCCCTGTGATTTGCTCTTGTACAAGTGGATTCGCCTGATTTGTTTGCTGGCTCGAATTGAGCAGTGAACTACGATTTAAAACTCCCGATGTTACAACTGCCGTGAAATTGTTTGGGGAACCAGAGGTGAGAAAAACGTCTGGTGCCAGTTGCATGGTGTCAGTTTGCGGTTGGACAACTTCTTCTCGTAACAGTGCCACTTGCGTTTGGCGCTGCTTGATCAGTTTTTGTACGACTGGAGAGTCGTCTGTATAGCGCTTTTGCTCTTGAACCAAAGCCATCTCAGTCTTTTGAATCTCCCCAAGCAACGTTTGATAGTGATTTGACGGATTCACACCAGAGGAGGCAAGTACTTTTTGAGACGAGAGTGCCAGCTCTTGCTGTATGTTATTAGAACGAGCCTTAACATCTTGAAGCTGTGCGCGAGTAATTTGTACCTGTTTTTTGATGTCAGCAAGAGACTGTAAAAGAATTTCTCCCTGGACTTCTGGATCTAGCAAGTGATATTTCTTACGAAACTCTTCCAATTGTTTTTGAGCTTGATCCATCTGCTCTTTAACTTTAGGCAGTTGTTCGTTAACGAAAGCAAGCCCCTGAGAAATACGCTCCTTTTGTTGCTCTATACAATAGTCTCCATAGACTTTTTGTAAAACTTGAAGAACTTTTTGTGTTTTAACAGGATCGTCGTCTTTGAAAGATACCTCAAATACTTGATTGGGAATCTTGTTAACTCCTTTGTAACCTAAGAGTGAATTTACAACCAAAGCTCCTGGTTTACCCTTACCCTTGATTTCTTCTACTGTGATATCTGGATACTCTGAACGAAGCAAATCTACAGCCTTGCGTATCAGCTGAGAACTACTTAGCATCAGTTTCAACTGAGTAGCGTAGTCAACATCAATAGTGGAGTCAGTTAACTCACTGTCTGCACCAACTTGATGATTTATCGGTTGAGAACTCACCAAAATCTGCATGGAACTTTGGTACGTCGGTTTTGCCATTGAAGCTAAAAAGCTTGCCACCGACAAGACTGCACAAGAAACACCTAATATTTGCAAGCGTCGGCGAAGCAGAATTGTAGAGATTTGTCTGATGTCAACCGCACTTTTTGAAGAGGCAATAACCAGTTCTCCTCGATACAGACCAATATCAGCCACTGTCAAAATCCTCTATTACTGAACCACACTATGTAAGGTACGTTGCTAGTACTGTAAAGCAGAATTAAAAATTAAAAAAGCCTGAGTTGTCAGCTTAAGAGCAATTTTTAATAGTAGGTTTATTTCCACTGATCGGTACTAGTTATATAGACGCGTGCTGGCAATAATTTATAGGCAATGGAAAAGGTAATTATTCCCAACAGTCAGTCCCAAAGCCCTTTTTTCAATTACCACGCACCACATATGTTTAACTAAGTAGTGTTAGTAAAATATGAGCGCATACTCAAGTCATGCTATTACTCTATTCATACCCATATTGTAATTAATGTTCTCCTAAAACACTTATAATTTTCCAAATCTGCTCAAACAGAAATCAATTTGATTTCAACTTAATTTGACAATATTACTTGAGATAGTCAACCTTTTTTATTAATCTTTATTTTATGATAAATGTCTGAAATATCTTATTTTATACCTATATTTTTTAGAGAGAAAATATTAAATTACTCTTAAATTTAAATATATTAATAATATGTTTATTTTGTTCTATTTTTAAATAGATAAAACTAGAGTATATAAAAATACAGGTAAAATCAAGAAAATCAATACACATCTCTAAAAAAAATGCTAGATTCCTTGTAGATCGGGAATAAAAAGAATAACGAATAGATTTATAATTTGATGGGAGTAAACTTTATTGCTAGGTCATCACAAATAACACTTTTGAGATTTTTTAGTAAAATTGTGTAGTCTATTTGCTTATTAAGTGCCTTAAATATTTAAATAAGTGTGGGAAAAATCATATACTAGTGTCTTTCTTTACTCAATAAAAGACAAAAAATCTAAAATATTTGCATATCAAAATTAAAGATTTGGTAAATTTACAAAATAATTTACGGATAATATGTATTGCTACATAAAAACTCAAATATTTATTTGGGACAGTTAGATTACCTATTTGATAAATCAAGACTTTTGCGGGAGCAAACCACTTAATTTTTCTGCTCTTGCTAGTTGCGTGGATACCAGAAAAATCGCAACTGCACCCGCCAGATTAACGGCTAATTCTGCATGACGGGGTGCTGGCTTTATCGGATTTTCCCTTGACTGTGGGCATCGCTAAGACGGTTGCGTAATGAACCTTTTTACAAAAACGCCAAGTCTTCCTCATAGCTCTTCCTCCATGATGGAATTGTAATCCTGCCCCCCGTAAAAAACGCCGTGGATTATCACCCTGTCAGTTTTTACGGAAAAGGCGATAGTGATCCGTTTGGCATACCCGATAATCCGCAAATGCGGTCGCAGATCATCACGTTTGGTTCCGCGTTCCGGGAAGGTGGAAAGACCTTGGCAAAAGGCAATGATGCCGGTGGTGTAACGCTCCGCCCGTTCCTCCCCGCCACGGTCGGCGATATAGGTGTAGAGATTGCTAAGCTGTTGTTCTGCCCGTGGCGAAAAGATGACGCTGTATTGTATTGTTTCATCTAGCGTTGCTCTTCGGTGGTGCGCTTGTGGTACTGCGAACGGATACGCGCCATAATCTGTTCTGCGGGAACCCCAAGTGTGGCATCAGCTTCACAGTCGTCATAGCTTCTGATAACTTCGGAGTGCAGCCATTTCTCAAGAGCGGCATCCCGCGCCTGGAGAGTACGAAGCCCATCCCGGATGACTTCACTTTCCGTAGCATATTCGCCCGAAGTGACTTTAGCTTTGACCATCTCTAGCATGTCATGGGGCAAGGTGATCGTGAGGGCATGTGTCGTTCTCATAAATAATTCTCCTGCTTGAAGCCAGTTTATCACGGCGTATGATTTAATCATACACTTAAAAAATTATGGTAAGGCTTTAGGTTATTACAGATGTCTACCATTCTTGACAGGTTAAAGAAAATTTCTAAATCTTGGCTACAGATAACTCCTTTTCTCGCCGCCTGGGGACTTCATATGTCATGAAATCATAAGCCATATCTGTATTGGAAAAAATAGCCCTGCCTTCTTGAAGGAGATCCTTTAAATCCAAAGAATTTGCCGGACTGTAGCGGGGACTAAAATGAGTCATAATTAGTTGATGAGCTCCTGCGGCTAAAGCTGTTTGCGCTGCCATTGTCGTTGTGGAGTGCAACCGCTGGAAAGCCATATCTGCATCTTGATGGGCAAAAGTTGCTTCGTGAATTAACAAATCTACATCTTGTGCCAATTCTACTGCACCGTCACAATAAACTGTGTCCGTACAATAAGCAATTTTACGTCCAATCTCTGTTGGTCCACATAATTGGTTGCCATCAATCACTCGCCCATCGCTGAGGGTGATTGTTTCACCGCGCTTGAGTTGACCGTAAACGCGACCAGGTGGGATTTGCAATGCCTTCGCTTTTTCTATATCAAAGCGCCCCGGTCGGTCTTTTTCCGCTACGCGATAGCCAAAAGCGGTAATGCGGTGATGCAAGAAATTACAGCTAACGGTGAATTCCTCGTCTTCGTAAATAATTCCCGGACTGATGGTGTGAACTTTGATAGGGTAGGAAAAATGAGTATGGGAGTAACGAGATCCGGCTTGCAGGTATTCACTTAATCCGGGCGGACCATATATGTCAACACGTTGTACATTACCAGCCAAACCGCAGCTTGCCA